>JAEZJL010000222.1 GCA_023415815.1 Bacillota bacterium
AGTCCATAGTTTGGCGTTCTACCTCTCGGGCAGTTTTCCGAGGATCAGGAACTCGGTCGCGGGCAGTTCGGTCGAAATCACTGTTTTTCCCTCAAGAAAGCTGCCCTTGTAGCTTATTGCCGTATTGACGGCAAGAGTTATCTTCAGTTTTGTCTGCCCTTCATTTATAGGTATATACTCCGGGATATAGTCTATATCCGGCCCGGCATCCTGCTTGATAGACACGTCAAAGTCCAGAATGCCGCCCGGCCTGAAAAAAACGCTCCCCGGCTTTACAATGGAAACCCGGACCTTTCCCGGGCCGGGAAGTCCCAGCCTGACATCCGTTAAATGCAGCAGCTCCTCCGTGAGCTCGCCCAGCCTGTCCGGGTCGAGCGACATTGCTGTTATGCCTCCTCCCGCGGCGCTTTCGAACACAAGCATGTCCTTGAATACCGCGCCGTGGCTGAAGACCCTGTCCGCAGCTTCGTACAAGGCCGCGACATAGGCTTCCCTTATATCGAGCTCCGCGGCCTGTCTGAGCCAGGGAAGCAATACGTTGATGAAAAGCATAAATGAGGAGGCCAGTATCAGCAGCGCTGCTGAAAGCCGCAGCATAACGTGTATCCTGCCGCTGTTCCGTTTCCTGACATACCACAGCCGACGGTAAACGATACCTTTTCTTATCATTAAAAAACCCCCGACCTGGTATTATATGCGGAAGGGGGCTCATCCGTTGAATGTCCTGAAAAAATTATTTTTTACCGGCGTTCATCAATATTTCTACCGCCAAATACCTCTTCAAGGTCGTTTCCATCTGAATATATACGTCTTCAAGGAAAAGCCCGTATAATTCCTTATCCTCAATCAGATACTTGCACTCGAGCGCCCGGTCGAGGATGCCGCACACCTTTTTCAGCACATCCTTGTCCTCAAGCACCTTGAAGTTCCTGTCCCTTGCTATGACAAGCTTCAGCAGCGAAGGTATTTTCAAGCCTGTTGTCTCGGGCTTTGAATCAAGGCCGAGAAGCATGTCGATATCGAGGTCCAGCTCCCTTATTATCCTGAGCACTATATCCAGCTTCGGATTGGCCTTCCGTCCGTTTTCGAGCTGCGACAGATACCCCGGTGAAATCCCTATAGCTTCAGCAAAATCCACAAGGGAAATATTCTTTTCTTCCCTTCTTGCCTTGATTATTTCTCCGACTTTTATCTCCAGAAATATCTCCTCCTCCGACCTGCAGCTTTATTTTATAGAATTTTACGGCATTTTTCAACAGCTGTTTTACCGCTTGTTTTTCCTGCGGGCAAATTAGCATTATGCTTTAACAAAAAAAATTTTTTTGTGGTATAATGAGGGGGGACACTCCTTCAAGGTCCATAGCAAGGAATGTCCCCCTTTGACGCTAAAGCTATCGGACACTCCCTTAAGACCCGTACCAGGGGGAGTCCCCCTTTGACGCTGAAGCTGCCGGACACTCCCTTAAGACCCTTACCAGAGGAGTCCCCGTTTGACGCTGAAGCTGCCGGACATTTCCTTAAGGTTCGCACCAGGGGATGTCCCCCTTTGACGCTGAAGCTATGAAGCAGAGCTATCGGACATTCCTTCAAGGGCCATATAAAGGGATGTCCATTTTAACGCAAAGGTAAAGGGTACTTGCGGTTCAAGGAGGTGCCGGGCCGCCATAAAAAGGCTTGGGGCCGGGCAAATTGGAACAAAAGTACATATGGCAAAGTCTAATGTTGGATAAAATAGAGAATAAAGCTGCAATCCTTTAATAAAGGAGTCTTATTAAGGAGGAGACATGGATTCCAGAGCCAGAACGGCCGCTCCTGGAGCGGCAAAAGCAAAGAAACCAAAGAAGCCGACCTCGGGAAGCAGATATATTTTCACCGTAATAAAGCTGATGGCGATCATAATCATTTCCCTCATGTTCGCCATTGCCGGTATAGTAGGCGGAGCCATATACGGATACATAAAGACCGCGGAGCCTATAAGGGATGAACAGCTTGCCGTGGCAGGCTCCGGCAAGACCACCATCATATATGATTCGAAGAAAAATATCATACAGAAGCTGACCGGCAAAGATAACATGGACAGCGAACCGATCACCGACAAGCAGGCGCCGAAGTTTCTTAAAGACGCCATCATATCCATAGAGGACGAACGCTTCGAATCACACAACGGCGTTGATATTCTGGGCGTTTTGAATATCGGAGTCAGCTTCATAACAAACAAGGGACATCCAAGGGGCGGCAGTACCATTACAATGCAGGTCGTCAGGAACATCACCGCCAACAGGAAGGACTCTCTGCAGAGGAAGGTGCAAGAGGCCTATGCAGCCATACAATTGGAAAAGAAGCTGGCCAAATGGCAGATCCTCGAATACTACATGAACATATGCTACTGGGGCAACAGCTGCATCGGCGTCCAGTCGGCTTCGAAAAAATATTTCGGCAAGGATGTATGGGATCTTTCCCTTGCACAGTGCGCCCTTCTGGCCGGTATAACCAACAGCCCCGCAACATACGACCCCTTTACCGAAAAGGGAAGGGTCAGAGCGAAAACACGCCAGGAGACCATACTGGGTAAGATGCTGGAGCTCGGCAAGATCGATCAAACCCAGTACGATCAGGCAATTAAGGAGGATCTGAAATATGCCTCCCCCGATCAGTCGAAGAAGGTCACCAGCGTGCAGAGTTATTTTGTGGATCAGGTAATAACCGATGTACAGCAGGCTCTTAAGGAAGAATACAACATGTCCGCCACCATGGCCAACTATATGATCTACAACGGCGGACTGGAAATCGACACTACGATGGATTCGAGCATGCAGGCCACAATGGACAAGGTCTTCATGGACGACAAATATTTTCCCAATAAAAACGCAGCCGCCATAAAGCTCCTTGAGCACCCGCAGGCGTCCATGGTCATCCTCGACGCGCAAAACGGCCAGGTCAAGGCGCTCCGCGGAGGCTACGGCAAAAAAGAGGCCAGCAACACCCTGAACAGGGCGACCTCCTCGCTGATGAAAAGGCAGCCTGGTTCCAGCTTCAAGCCCATTGCAGACTATGCGCCCGCCATCGACCTCAAGCTGATCACGGCTGCCACCGTCGTCGACGATGTCCCGGTTTATATGAGGGAAGGAGATGTCTCGGTCAACAAGAGCGTCTGGGAAAAGGAATACCCGAGGAACTATGACGGCACTCATGACGGCCTTACAACGATCCGCAACGCTATCAAGGCTTCGGTCAACGTTGTTGCCGCAAGGGTCTGGAGGGATTACCTCGGACCGGATAATTCCATTGCATATCTCAAAAAAGTGGGTATCGACAGGGAAAAGGAGAAATATCTCTCCATGTCCATCGGCGGTCTGGAAACGGGCGTGAACCCGCTTCAGATGGCTGCAGCCTATGTCCCCTTCGCGCACAAGGGTATGTATTACGAGCCCACAACCTTTACCCTGGTAAAGGACAGCCAGGGCAAAACACTTATTGACAAGGTACCCAAGTATAACACGGCTTACAGCGAACAGACGGCTTTTATCATGGCGGACATGATGCAGGAGGTCACTTCGGGCCGGACTTCGACCTACCCCCATACCGGTACGGCCGTCTCATATGTGACCCCGAAAATTATCGGCATGCCGGTGGCCGGTAAAACAGGCACCACCAGCGACAACAGGGACAAGTGGTTCGTGGGCTACACGCCCTATTATGTGGCCGCTACCTGGTATGGTTATGATAACACGATAAAGCCTATAACGCTGAAGTCGGACGAATACAACCAGGCTTTGAAAATATGGGCGGCCGTTATGAAGGAAGTACATAAAGGGCTTCCGCAGAAGACCTTTGCCGTCCCGTCGGGCATTGTGAAAAAAACCATCTGCATTTACTCGGGCAAAGTGGCTACCAACCTGTGCACACAGGATCCCAGGGGCAATGCTACAAAGACCGAATATTTCATTAAGGGCACCGAGCCCAGGGACGACGACCTTTGTACTTTACATGTCCAAGCCAAGGTATGCACCTCTTCCCAGGATATGCTGAAGAGGAATCTCCTGGCCGGACCGTACTGCCCTCCGGAGACAACCGTCGACAAGGTGTTTATTCAGAGACTGACCCCTTATGTACCGGTCAAGCCGGGTGAAGTAGCTCCGGATGACATCAAATATGAGCTGCCGGCAGG
Organism: Bacillota bacterium; assembly: GCA_023415815.1. Lineage (GTDB taxonomy): Bacteria > Bacillota > Clostridia > Acetivibrionales > DTU013 > JAEZJL01. The sequence continues at coordinate 4,169 of JAEZJL010000222.1, forward strand.
GGAATACTGCACGGTGCACGGCGG
>JAEZJL010000243.1 GCA_023415815.1 Bacillota bacterium
CTTCATGCCTCCAGAGTACTCGGATACCCTATCCTTCGCCCTCTCCTCCAGCTTCACGACCGAAAGGGCTTCGGCTATCCTCTCCTTTTTCAAAGCCCCCCTGAGGCCGTAAACTCCCGCCCAGAAGCCCAGATTGTCAAGGCCCGTGAGCATGGGATACAGGGCTATGTCCTGAGGCACAAAGCCGATGCTTCCCTTTATCCTGTCAGGCTGTTTTGTGACGCTGAAGGAATTGACAAGGATATCTCCCGAGGTAGGCCTGCAGAGCGTCATAAGCACGGAAATAAAGGTGGATTTTCCGGCCCCGTTCGGCCCGATCAGGCCGAATATCTCGCCCCTGTTTATTTCTAAATCAAGCCCGTCCAGGGCTGTAAGACTGCCGAATTTTTTTACCAGTCCCCTGACTTCAATAACCGTATCTTCATTCATGCCGTATGGCTCCTCATCATTGCTTGCAGTAGACGGAAGCTGCGTCAGGCGCATCTCCTTCCGCTCTCCCGCCTCTTTTCTTTATGTACACGCCAAATTTCTTATCTTATATCCCTCAAAGGGCATCCTCTTTGAGGGAAAACACATCTCCAACGCCTTAAGCACTAAAGACATTTCCCGACACACAAGCTTCAGCCGGAGGGGTATGTCCCGCACAACTTCAGCGTCAAAAGGGGACATCCCTCGACGCTCGGTCCGTTGGTGGGAGAGATGTGTCCCATATTGCTTTAGCGTCAAAAGGGGACATATCTCGACGCCCAGTCCGTTGGCGGGAGAGATGTGTCGCCTCTCCTTATATCATACTACAATGTTGTACAGAGAGGTATATTATTATATACTGATTTATATTACTTTTCGGGACAACAATATACATACAATTACTGAAATGAGAGAGGTCATATCAATGCTTTATCCTTTAAAATTTAAACCCGTGTACAAGGACTATGTCTGGGGAGGCAGGGGCTTTGAAAAGCTTGGGAGGAAGCTGCCCGACGGCATCGTGGCCGAAAGCTGGGAGGTTTCCTGCCACAGAAACGGCGTCAGCATCGTGTCCAACGGGGCGCTTGCAGGGAGCTCGCTCCCCGATATGCTGGGGCTTTACGGCAGGGAGCTTATCGGAAGCTCGCTTCCGGACAGGGATGTAGAAAAATTTCCTCTGCTTGTCAAGCTTATCGACGCGGACAAAAACCTCTCCGTCCAGGTGCATCCCGGGGATGAATACGCCCAGGCTCACGAGGACGGCGAATACGGCAAGAATGAGATGTGGTACATAATTTCGGCAAAACCGGGAGCCAGGCTTGTTTACGATGTAAGACCGGGCACGACGCGGGAGGGGTTTGCGGCGGCTGTACGGGAAAACAAGGTAGAGGAATGCCTCAACAGCATCGAGGTTTCTCCGGGCGACGCTGTTTACATCCCCTCCGGCCTGGTGCACGCGATCGGGCAGGGAATCATGCTCGCCGAAGTCCAGCAGAATTCGGACACCACGTACAGGGTTTATGACTATGGACGGACAGACAGGCAGCTGCATATAGATAAGGCGCTGGACGTCATAGATTTCGGCTCCGCAGGAAGAAGGGGGAGGTACACGGGACTGAAAACAAGCCTCGGAGGGACTTCAACCAGGACCATTGCCGTCGCCTGCGGCTATTTTGCGGTGGAGGCATGGGATATAGCCGGACATGTGGCCGAATACTCAAACGGCGATAAATTTTATATCTATACCTTCACGGAAGGCTCAGGCGGGATTTCATGGAAGGGCGGATCCGAAGAAATAAGAGGCGGCGAGTCGCTTCTGATTCCGGCTTCGCTGGGCGAATATTCATTCAGCGGCCGGCTGAAGGGCATAAGAGCCTATATTCCGGATATCGAAAAAGATATAGTTTTGCTGTTGAAAAATGCCGGATACAGCAAGGAAGAAATATTGAAAGAAGTCGCAGGACTTGCATAATAACGGCGCTCTACGGCATTGAAATATAGAGAAATTTGTCGAAATTTTTTTGATGGGGAATTGTCCCAATATTGTTTTCATTTGTTGTGAGCTGTGATATACTACGTTATAAGCGTAAAGTGTAAACTCAAGTAACAGGGTTTTGAGAGGTTGTTTGCAGGTATGAAAAAATCTGAGAAGTCCACCCCTATCGGTAGGATAATAACCTTCATGGCTGTTGGGGTTGCCTTGAGTGTTATTATTTTTTTTATATCAGGAACGCTGGTTGACAGCGGCATCGCCGGCGTGAAAGCCATGCTGGCTGTCCTGGCCGCAGCCGCCGGTATCCTGGCCGCTTATGTGCTTATGCTTTATACAATGCTAAACAGCGGGGTAAAAACCATTGAAGCCTTTAAAAAGCAGGCTTCAATGGATAAGCTTACAGAGCTTTATAACCGGAGCTATCTCGATCTTTTCCTTGAAAGCGAAATCAATGTGGCTGACAGGACAAAGCAGCCTATCAGCATGATCATGGTCGATATGGACCATTTTAAGGATATCAACGACACTTACGGCCATGTGGTTGGCGACCATGTGCTGACGATATTCGCCCAGGTTGTTCTGAAATGTATCAGGAAAACCGACATCATAGCCCGCTACGGCGGCGATGAATTCATCGTAGTCCTTCCGCGTACGGATACCGAGACGGCCCGCTCCGTCGCCGACAGAATCAGGCATGACGTTTCGCAGACCTATATACCCCCAATCGATGGGGTTGTTATCGCCTCGATCCGTTGCAGCGTAGGCGTTTCAACATATCCGGTGCACTGCGACAGCAAAAATTCGCTATTGAGGACCTCTGACCTTGCCCTGTATAAGGCCAAGAGCTCCGGCAGGAACTGCACCATCGTCTACGAGAACGACCTGGCGCTGAACTGAAAAGCGGGGTATATTAAAAAAAGGATTGTAATGTCCGGTCCTGACCCTTCTAGAGCTTTCCCTTTTTGAAGATGCTTGGCCTGTTCAAATCGAGTTTGCCGGAGGTTATATGAATGATTGTCTCCTCCAGCGCCGACAGAATAGCTATAAAGGATAGCGGCAGGAATATACCGACATTGTCATATAGAATGAAAACCGCAAAAGTGATGAATACCATTAACCCGGTTATTTTGTTCCCCCAGGTGTGTATTATCGCGAACGTATGATATTTGAAAGCCGCGATAACCATATTCGCCAGGCGTATTGCGACAACGGCCGCCAGATACGGCAAAAGGCCTTTCAGCTCCTCCCCCGACCAGATGAAAAGACATATCGTTATAATACCGAACATAAACAGATCGGCCGCCGCGTCCAATTTAGCGCCCAACGTACTTTTGGTGCCTGTCCTGCGCGCGATAATCCCATCCGCGACGTCGCTCAGCCCGCATAACATGAAAACGGCAAAGGCCGCCGCTCTGTTATCCAATAAATAAAGCAGAAGGACGGACAGCAGTATTCTTGAAACTGTTATAGCGTTTACAACGTATTTCACGTATAAATCTCCCTGTAAAAATGCAAAGAACCCGCCTTGATATACAAAACGGGTTCTCCTTTTATTCGTTATTTCTTGAAGCCTTCTTCAACCGCAACGGCTACGGCCACGGTGGCGCCAACCATCGGATTGTTGCCCATGCCCAGGAAACCCATCATCTCTACGTGAGCCGGCACCGACGAAGAGCCTGCGAACTGCGCGTCGGAGTGCATCCTTCCCATGGTGTCGGTCATGCCGTAGGAAGCCGGGCCTGCCGCCATGTTGTCTGGATGCAGGGTCCTGCCCGTGCCGCCGCCCGAAGCCACGGAAAAATATTTCTTGCCGAGCTCGTAGCATTCCTTCTTGTAGGTGCCTGCCACAGGATGCTGGAACCTGGTGGGGTTTGTGGAGTTTCCGGTGATGGAAACGTCGACGCCCTCAAGATGCATCACCGCGACGCCTTCTCTCACGTCATCCGCACCGTAGCACCTGACCTTGGCCCTTTCGCCCGAGGAATACTTGAATTCCTTTACGATCTCAAGCTTGCCGGTGTAGTAGTCGAATTTAGTTTGGACATATGTAAAGCCGTTTATTCTGGATATAATCTGGGCCGCATCCTTGCCTAGGCCGTTGAGTATGACCCTCAGGGGCTCGGTCCTGACCTTGTTTGCCGATCTCGCAATACCGATGGCGCCCTCTGCGGCTGCAAAGGATTCATGCCCGGCAAGGAAGGCAAAGCATTTTGTGTCTTCTCTGAGCAGCATGGCCCCGAGATTTCCGTGGCCGAGGCCAACCTTCCTGTCGTCCGCAACCGAGCCGGGAATGCAGAAAGCCTGGAGACCCTCTCCTATGACTTCGGCAGCATCGGCGGCTTTTTTGCAGCCTCTCTTGATAGCTATGGCCGCGCCTGCCACATAAGCCCAACAGGCATTCTCAAAGCATATCGGCTGAATGGATTTCGCTATATTGTACGCGTCGACGCCCTTTTCCTCGCAGATCTTTTTGGCCTCGTCGAGCGAGCTTATGCCGTTTTTGTTCAATGCGGCGTCAACCTGGTTTATTCTTCTTTCATAACTTTCAAACAATGCCATGTTAATGACCCTCCTCCTTTTTATTCATGCCTCGGATCGATCAGTTTAGCCGCCTCATCGAACCTTCCGTATTTGCTCGTCGCCTTCTTCACAGCCTCGTTCGCATCCGTACCCTTTTTGATCATGTCCATCATTTTGCCCAGGTGTACGAATTCATAGCCGATGATCTCGCTGTTTTCATCGAGCGCGGTCCTGGTAACATATCCCTCCGCCATTTCAAGGTATCTGGGCCCCTTTGCAAGCGTGCCGTACATTGTGCCCACCTGGCTCCTGAGGCCCTTGCCCAGGTCTTCGAGTCCCGCTCCTATGGGAAGTCCGCCTTCCGAAAAGGCCGTCTGCGTCCTGCCGTAAGCGATCTGGAGGAAAAGCTCCCTCATGGCCGTGTTGATGGCGTCGCACACAAGGTCGGTATTGAGAGCCTCGAGCACGGTCTTGCCGGGGAGAATCTCCGCCGACATCGCCGCCGAGTGCGTCATGCCTGAGCAGCCTATGGTCTCTACCAGCGCCTCCTGTATAACGCCCTCCTTGACATTGAGCGTAAGCTTACAGGCGCCCTGCTGTGGAGCGCACCAGCCTATACCGTGCGTAAGTCCTGAAATGTCCTTTATCTCCTTCGACTGAACCCACTTGCCCTCCTGGGGAATGGGCGCAGGCCCGTGGTTTGCGCCTTTCGCCACACACGACATGCTTTCTACTTCGTGAGAATAAATCATTGTATGACCCCTTTCTGAATATGGAATATAAAATAAAGCCTGATGCCTTAAGGCAATATAAGTGCAAAAAACCTGCTTTTCAAACTCTTTTTTGCATTATATACATAGGGAATATTTTAGCATAAAACGGCCTGAAAGTATATGTGAATTTTTTATCACAGCCCTTCTCCGCACGGTCTGATGTCATTCATGGGCAAGGCCATAACTCTGCATATCATCCGAAAAAAACGGCTGCGGCATAGCCGGCAAAGAATCCGGCAATTCCCAGGAGCAGACTGCATACGGTATAAAGCAAGGCCGTTTTCTTTTCATTCTTACGGAACAGGTCAAAGCCTTCGTACATGAAGGTTGAAAATGTGGTATAAGCCCCGAGGAAGCCGTCGCCGAGCAGCAGGAGCATGTTTTTCCCGGAGCCGGAGCCGTTCAGGAGGCCGAGCAATATGGCGCCCGAAATATTTATAATAAAAGTCCCCAAAGGAAAATCGGTATCTGCCTTTTTGGATATCTTTTTTCCAACGGCGTATCTCGCAATGCTGCCGAAGGCACCACCTATGCATACAAGTAAAAGCTGCATCTACTCAGTCCCTCCGTCCTCTTCAGCAGAAGGTGCTTCTCTCCCGCTGGATCTTTTCCTTATATGCCCGGCTGCGCCTCTCCCGGCGGCAACTCCGGCATATACGCCGCCGAAGCCCAGCAGCAGCGACGACAATATATAAAGCAGCGCTGGCAAATAATGCCCTGAAGCGAGAAAATCGGCAGTTTCCCTGCAGAATGTCGAAAAGGTGGTATATGCTCCAAGAAAGCCCGTTGTTATGCCTATTCTGATATCCTCATCCGGTTTGTGTACCTCAAAAGCAACGGTCAAAATGAGCGCCAGCAAAAAGCTGCCCGTAAAATTGACAAACAGCGTACCAAACGGCAGCGTTCCGATAAAGCCGGTAAAATTCATCCCTTTTGCCGCAAATCTGAGCAGAGCCCCAAGCATGCCTCCGATTCCGATGTAGACGTATCTTTTTATTGAAATCACTCTCTTTTCACGGGAAATCCCGCGGCGCGGTGTATATCCACTCCAGTTATAAACTAACACACCTGCAGAAATTCTACCATACCATTATTCTGTCTTTTATAAGTTTTTATTATGGGAAGGGATTGAATTGAATACTCCTGGTGCAAGGTACACAGAGGCGCATAAAGGAAGGCGCTGATTTTCAGGATTTGATAGTTTTCATCAGTCATGGTAAAATGTGTATCAGGACATATGTTGAAAGGATGACATTATGAAAACCAGCGCACCGGCCGACGAGGTCAAGAGGATAATGAACGCCGAAAGCCGCGATCCCTATACGGTCCTTGGCATACACCCCATCGTTTCCAAAGCCTCCGGGGGAAAAAGCTTCTCCGTAAGGGCATTCATTCCCGACGCCTCCGAGGTCACGGTTGTAGCCGGCGACGGGCAAAGATACGTCATGGAAAAGCTTTATGACGACGGTTTTTTTGAGGCGGCGGTAGACGACAGGGAGGATATGTTCACATACTCCCTGGAAGCTGCAAACAGCGCCGGGGGTTCATATACCATCCGTGACCCGTACAGCTTCCTTCCTGTGATAACCGACTATGACCTGCATCTTTTCAACGAAGGTACGCATCATAAAATATACGAAAAGCTCGGCTCTCACCTTATGACCATCAACGGCGCCGACGGCGCGCTTTTTGCCGTCTGGGCCCCGTGCGCAAGGCGCGTCAGCGTTGTGGGCGATTTCAACCGGTGGGACGGCCGCAGGCATCAGATGCGCTGTCTTGGCAGCTCGGGCGTCTGGGAGATTTTCATACCCGGCATATGCAAGGGCGATAAATATAAATATGAGATCAAAACCGGCAGCGGAGAAATATATGTTAAATCCGACCCCTACGCCTGCTATTCCGAGCTCAGGCCCGGAACCGCGTCCGTCGTTTACGGCACGGAGGGGTATGAATGGAAGGACGGCTCCTGGATAAGCGAAAGGGACGGCGGCAATGTCTTTGACAAGCCGGTTTCCATATACGAGGTCCATCTGGGCTCGTGGGCTCGGACGGGAGAGGACGGAGAGACCCTGCTTACTTATCGGGAATATGCGGACAGGCTTGTCAAATACGTCCTTGACATGGGCTATACGCACATAGAGCTGCTGCCGGTCACCGAGCATCCCTTCGACGGCTCCTGGGGCTACCAGGTGACGGGCTATTACTCGGTAACAAGCAGGTACGGCACGCCCGAGGATTTCATGTTTTTTGTCGACGAATGCCACAGAAACGGCATCGGGGTCATCATGGACTGGGTGCCCGCCCACTTCCCGAAGGACGGTCACGGCCTCGCCAGGTTCGACGGCACCGCGCTCTACGAGCATATGGACATGAGACAGGGTGAGCATCCCGAATGGGGCACACATATTTTCAATTTCGACCGGCATGAGGTAAGGAACTTCCTTATATCAAACGCCGTTTTCTGGTTCGAGCAATACCATATCGACGGCCTGAGGGTGGACGCCGTGGCCTCCATGCTTTACCTGGACTACGGGAAAAAGCCGGGCGAATGGATACCCAACAAATGCGGAGGCCGAGAGAACCTCGGCGCGGTGAGCTTTATCCGCCAGCTCAACAGTACCGTCTACAGGTATTTTCCCGGCGTAATGACGATAGCTGAGGAATCAACCTCCTGGGCGCTTGTATCAAAGCCGCCCTACATGGGCGGCCTCGGCTTCTCCTTCAAGTGGAACATGGGCTGGATGAACGATTATCTAAAATATGTAGCCATGGACCCCATTTTTCGCAAATACCACCACAACAAGCTTACCTTCTCCATCATGTACGCCATGTCCGAGAACTTCATACTGGTGCTGTCACACGACGAGGTGGTGCACGGAAAGTACTCGATGCTCAACAAAATGCCCGGCGATTACTGGCAGAAGTTTGCGGGCCTGAGGGTCAGTTACGGCTACATGTACGGCCACCCCGGCAAGAAGCTGCTCTTCATGGGGGGCGAATTCGGACAGTTTATCGAATGGGATTATAAGCGCAGCCTGGACTGGCATCTGCTTGGCTATGAAATGCATGCCAAAATGCAGCGGTTCGTCAAGGATCTGAACCGCCTGTATACCCGCGAAAAAGCCATGTACGAGGTGGATTTCAGCTATGAGGGCTTCGAATGGATAGACTGCAGCGACACCGACCACAGCGTCGTGGCCTTCCTCAGGAAGGGCAGGGACTGGCATGACATGCTTCTGTTCGTCTGCAATTTTACGCCGGTCGTCCACAACGGCTACAGGATAGGCGTTCCTTTTGACCTCTTCTACAGCGAGGTGCTCAACAGCGATGCGGAGATCTACGGCGGAAGCAATGTCGGAAACATGGGGGGTGTCCGGGCCGAACAGTACGCCTTCCACGGCAAGCCCTATTCCGTGACCCTTCAGGTGCCTCCCCTGGCCACGCTGGTGCTGAAGCCGGTTTTTGAGCCGCCGGCGGACTTACCCGAGGACACCGGGAGGGAGCCGGAAGATAGTCTTCAAACCTCCAGAGACACTTGACACATGGCATTAAATCCAGGTCGCCGCTATAAAATTATAATAAAACGAAGGGTTTCAAAATTTTTCAATCTTGAAACCCTTCGTTTTATTGGTGGGAACTATAGGGCTCGAACCTATGACCCCCTGCTTGTAAGGCAGGTGCTCCCCCAGCTGAGCTAAGCTCCCAGGAGTGAAAATAAAAATCCCGGTTCAAAGGCCGAATATCTCGTATCCGGCCTCCAGCCCCGGAAATGGTGACCCATAGGGGACTCGACGCGCCGCTTTGCTGCGCTGCCCGCTCGGATTACCGGCTCCCCAGTCATCCTCACGCACTCGCCGAAAAATGCGATGCATTTTTCTTTTTGGCTCGCGCCCTCTCGGGTTCTCGTCCCTTAGGGATTTGATCCTGGTGACCCATAGGGGACTCGAACCCCTGTTACCGCCGTGAAAGGGCGGTGTCTTAACCGCTTGACCAATGGGCCGTAAAAACGGAGAACAGACGCCAGATGCCAGAAATCAGCTTTGACATTACAAAAACAACTCTGGTTTCTGTTCTCTGACCTCTGTTCTCCGAACTGGTAGCGGCGGTCGGATTTGAACCAACGACACTGCGGGTATGAACCGCATGCTCTAGCCAACTGAGCTACGCCGCCACGCTTCGCGAAGGGCGGTTGCCCAACGCGCTATATTATTGTAGCAGAAAGCCCGACATAAAGTCAATAGGAAACTTTTATCCCCGCTCATTGCATAAAATCCCGCATGAGACTCATAATATCTAACTGAACAATACTGTTATGGAAGGATTTGATATTATGTATAAGAATGAAATCTTCGAAAAGGCGAACGAGCTCATGGAAAACGCGGATTACCCGGTGGAATTCAAGGATATCTCCGACATCGAGGATTTTCTGAACGAGGAGGACAACCAGACACTGGAAGAATACGAGGAGATTGAGAAGCTGTACAATGAATTAATGGAGGAAGCCGACCTTGACGAGGAATGACGGTTGAAAAAACGGTGTCAGGGTTGTATAATAAAATAAAGATGCATAATAAACAACCCCTTCATGTATACTGGAGGGGTTTTCGATTATAATATGAGAGCGGACACACCTCTCCCGGCGGCGTACAGTGCTTCGAGGTATGTCGCTCTTGGCGCGGAGGGCCCTGGCATGCTGTCGATCTACAAAACATTGAATGACGAACTTATAAGCCTGGACCGGTTTGAGGACGGGATCTGGGTAAACCTTGTAAATCCCGACGAGGAAGAGCTTTCGCAGGTAGCCGCCGCCCTGGGAGTGGAGAGCGAATACCTGAGGGCGGCTCTCGACGAAGAGGAGCGATCCAGGATCGACCATGACAACGATCAGTTTCTGATCATTGTGGACGTACCTGTCATCGACAAGGACGGCAATCTGAATTTCTACTCCACCATCCCGCTGGGGATAATCCTCCTGAAGGAGGCCATCGTAACCGTGTGTCTGCGGGACTGCACCGTTATCAAGGATTTCGAGAAGAAACGTGTAAAGGCCTTCTACACCAATTACAAGACCCGGTTCGTGCTGCAGCTGCTTTACAAGAACGCGGAGCAGTATCTCCAGTATCTGAAGTACATAGACAAGGCAAGCAGCCGCATTGAAAAGGACCTGCACAAGTCCATGAAAAACAAGGAATTGATACAGCTCCTGAAGCTGGAGAAATCCCTCGTTTACTTCTCCACCTCGCTCAAGGCCAACGAGGTTGTCCTGGAGAAGCTGCTCAGGCACGAAAACGTCAAAAAATATCCCGACGATACCGAGCTGCTTGAGGATGTAATCATAGAGAACAAGCAGGCGATCGAAATGGCCAATATCTACAGCAGCATATTGACGGGAATCATGGGCGCCTTTGCGTCCGTCATATCGAACAACGTCAGCATCGTGATGAAATTTCTTGCCTCAGTAACCATTGTTATGGCTATACCGACAATGGTGGCAAGCTTTTTCGGCATGAATGTGGCAATTCCCTTCGGCCTTTCGAACAACCGTCACGCCTTCGCCATAGTCATGGGTGCGGCAATCGTGCTCTCAGGCCTTTCAGCCTTTCTTCTTGCCAGAAGGAGGATGTTTTGACGTCATTTAAAAAAGCTTATCAGCAGGATGATGTTGAGGACCGTCACAGCCAGGCCTATAAGCAGGAGAGCTGCCTTGTTCAGCCATGAATTCGCATATTTGCCCATCACCTTTTTTGACGAGGTCAGATATATCTGCAGAAATATGGTGAACGGCAGCTGCATGCTGAGAAGTATCTGCGAATAGATAAGGCCTTTAAAGGGGTCTCCCACAACAAAGACCACCAGCATGGCTGCGATAAGCGTGCCAAGCACGCCTACCTTGGTATGGGGGTCCTCTATGTTGTAGGGCTCCTTGTAAAAACCGGCGAAAATGCTTCCCCCGGTCATGCCCGCGGTCATGATGGAAGAAATAGCTGAAAACAGCAGCGCAAGCGCAAATATAACAGAAGCGGCATTACCCAGGATCGGCCTGAGCATCTGATGAGCCTGTCCGATTTCCGAGACCTGCATGCCTGATTTATAAAAGGTGGCTGCGGCGACTATGATTATGGCGCTGTTTATGGCCCAGCCTATCACCATGGAGAAAAAAGTGTCGAAAAACTCATATCTCAGCTGTCTGCGTATGGTTCCCTCATCCTTGAGGTTCCACTGCCTGCTCTGGATTATCTCCGAGTGCAGGAAAAGATTATGCGGCATGACTACCGCGCCGAGGACGCCCATGATGATGGGCAGCGAGCCCTCGGGGACGGAGGGCGTGAACCAGCCTGCGGCAGCCTGGCCCCAGTCCACATTAACTATGCTCAATTCATAGAGAAAGGATAGTCCGATGATGGACACAAAGCCGATGATCCACTTCTCCAGCTTTTTATAGGAATTTGTGAAAAGCATGTAGACAACAAGGCCTGTCGTAAGCAGCGCGCCTATTTTCAAGGGAAGCTTCAGCAGCATGTTCAGGGCTATGGCGCCGCCGAGTATTTCCGCCATCGCCGTGGATACAGACGCGATCATGGCCGTCGAAAGTATTGTTATGCTGGAGCGCGGCTTCAGGTGGACCGTTGCCGATTCCGAAAGGCAGTAGCCCGTCGCGATTCCCAGATGGGCCGCGTTGTGCTGAAGCAATATCAGCATAATAGTGGAGAGCGTCACCACCCAGAGCAGCTTAAGGCCGTAAGACGAGCCCGCCGCGAGGTCGGTAGCCCAGTTGCCCGGATCTATGAAGCCTATGGTTACGAGCAGCCCCGGTCCTATGTATTTAAAAATACTGAAGGCCTGAAACCGGCTGTGGTCGCCTCCGAACACCTTCTCAAGCGGATTTTTGATAGTCCTCACCCCACGAAGCATATTTTTTATTACACTATTCTATACCATCGTGAAAAGTTTTTAAACATCATCATGCATCCGCTACCATTTTTCTATGAGGTAATCCCAGTAGCGTCTTGGCATAAGCTGTCTCTGGAGCTTCGGATTGTACCGGCTGGGTATTGCAAGTGTATTGAAAAACTCCTTCCAGAGCCTGCGGTTCTCCGTTTCCTCTTCTGTGGGCGCAGGCAGCTCGTCCACCGAGAAATCCGAAATCACCCACGTCCTGGTATTGTACAAAGCGGCAATGTCCCTGCCCACATCGTGGATGATCCAGCTCTGGTCGGCAAGCCTCTCCGCAAAATGCGGCGCCAGAAGCTCCACGATATTGCTGTCCGGCTTGATCGGGGCATAGTAAAGCCCGCCCTCCACCTGCCTGAAGCGCACGAAGCCCATCAGCTTGTTGGTTTCATGCCCCACTCTCTGGCTGATCTCGTGGATCTTGAACACCCTGTCGTCGGAGATGTGAAGGTTGACCTTGCTCCCCACCTTCCACCCGTATTTCAGGTAATTATAGATCATCGTACCCGCTTCAGGGTGCTCGGAGAGAAAGACGTAATAGACATGCTGCAGGGACTCTCCGGAAATGTTTTCGCGGATCGAGGCGTATACCCTGTCGGACTTTCCGGGGTCGGCGTCGATGAAGACATACTCGTCAATCAGGCTGACCTGCAGGTTTTTTTTATTGAGGATAAGCTCCGGCCCCTGCTTCCTGTAATAAGCCTCGTAAATCGCGGTCAGGAGCCCTTCTAAGCTTCCGTCGTAGACATATGCGAGCATCACAGTTCTCCCGTCAGGCTGGCAAAGGCGTCCTCGCGCGTCGGCAGCTGCAGGAGCGGCGGCAGGAAGGTCAGCTGCGTGTAGCCGCTTTCGGCTGGAGGGAGCGGGCTTTTTTCAGCCAGCAGATTTTGTCTTATAAAATCCTCGTTCATGGCGACCCTGTCGATATACCTGTCCTTGCAGGTGATAAAAAACCTTGCGCGCTTAAGCACGACGCCCAGCTTTTTAATGTCGGGAAAGTCCAGCGTCTGCATCCTTCTGGAGCGTATGATCCTCTGGGCCGAACGGACTCCTATCCCCGGAACCCTCAGAAGCAGGCTGTAGTCCGCCCGGTTGATTTCTACAGGGAAGTACTGGAGATTACGAAGGGCCCAGTCGCATTTGGGGTCGAGCAGCACGTCGAAGTTCACATGGCTTTCGTCCAGAAGCTCGTCCGCCTTGAAGCCGTAAAACCTCAGAAGCCAGTCTGCCTGGTACATGCGGTGCTCCCTGAGCAGGGGCGGCTTTGCGAGGACGGGCAGCGCCGGATGCCTTGATACCGGCACATAGGCGGAATAAAAAACCCTCCGCAGCGAGTATTTGCGGTACAGCCCCTCTGAAAGCCTTAAAATGCTCAGGTCATGGTCGGGCGTCGCTCCGACGATCATCTGGGTGCTCTGCCCTGCCGGTACGAACTGCGGGGCCCTGACAAAGCGCTTCCTGTCCTCACGGTTTTCCGCTATTTTATTGTTTATGAAGCCCATGGGACCGAGTATGCCCTCCTTGTCCTTCTGAGGGGCAAGGAGCTTGAGGCCCTGGCTGGTCGGCAGCTCGATATTCACGCTCATACGGTCGACATAGCCGCCGGCTTTCTCAATAAGCGCCGGGTCGGCTCCCGGAATGGCCTTGATGTGGATGTAGCCGTTGAAACGGTGCTGCTCCCTGAGAGCGCTTACGGTCTTTATTATCTGCTCCATTGTGTAATCCGGCGATTTTACGACCGCAGAGCTCAAAAAAAGGCCTTCGATATAGTTCCTGCGGTAAAAGCCGATGGTGAGCTCCGCAATCTCCCCGGGTGTAAAGGCTGATCTGGGGATATCGTTTGAGCACCTGTTCACGCAGTAGGCGCAATCGTATATGCAGCAGTTGGACATGAGTATTTTCAGCAGGGAGACACAGCGCCCGTCATTGGTGAAGCTGTGGCAGATGCCCGCGCTGAAGCTGCTCCCTATCCCGCCCGGTGTATTTTTGCGCGAGCTTCCGCTGGAGACGCAGGACACGTCGTATTTTGCGCTGTCGGCCAGTATCTTGAGCTTATCCATCAATTCCATCGTATACCTCGAACAAGTAAAAATGAAAGCCACGGGTATTATATGCACCCGTGGCTCCATTTTATCATATAAGGGCGAAAAACGCAAACACATGTTCGGCAATGTGGGTTGTCCTTTTCCGATCGGCAGCTCTTTCAGATAAATGCTGGCAGGTCTGCCCGTCCTCAAACGCCGGTCCGGACTCCCTCCGGAGCAATCGCGCCCTAATTAACTTTTCGCAAGCCTTATAACGTTCCAGGAGAGCTTCGGCAGCGATGCGTCAAGCTTCCCATCCCTTACGGAAGCGTTTCCTCCGCTGCGAGGCGCAACGTTGTACGGGCTGCTCTCAGTGTTGACCGCCTTTATATCCGGGCTGTCCATAATAATGTGCTCCTTCACCGTATAGCCGGAAAAGCCTCTTATATCGGCCTCCAGCAGAAGATCTCCCTCCATGCCGCGATTGACGGCAAATATGGTAAGCTCCTCCTTCTCCTCATTTTCCACAGCCACGGCGTCGAGGACAGGGACATCGCAAAAATCCTTGCTGTCATAAAGAGGCGATTTTATCACCGGTCTCAGAACTTGCCCCCTGCCGTGAGCGGAGGCGTGCATGAACGGATAAAAAATCGTCTGGCGCCATGAGCCCCCGCCGTTTGAAGTCATTATCGGCGCTATAACATTTACCAGCTGCGCAATACACGCAATTTTGACCCTGTCTGCATTTCGGATGAGGGTGATAAGCATGCTTCCCACCAGCAGCGCATCCTCCATGGTGTACAGGTCCTCAAGCTGAGGGGGCGCCACCCTCCATGGCTCCAGCTTTTTATCCGATTCCTCCGAGTGGAACCAGACATTCCATTCGTCAAAAGAAAGCCTGATCGACCTTTTGCTTTTCTTTCTGGCCTTAACGTAGTCGCAGACGGATATCACGGATTTGATGAATTCATCCATATCCAGCGACCTTGCAAGGAAGTTGGGCGTATCGCCGTCCCGGTTGCCGTAGTATGTATGCAGCGATATATAATCCACATGCTCATAGGTCTGTTCCAGCACTTCCGCCTCCCACGCGCCGAAGGAAGGTATCCAGGAGCCCGAGCTGCCGCAGGCGACCAGCTCTATGTCCGGATCGACCCACTTCATCACCTTGGCTGCCTCACAGGCCGCCCGTCCGTATTCCTGCGCAGTTTTTGCACATATTTGCCACGGGCCGTCCATCTCATTGCCAAGGCACCATGTCTTAATGCCGTGGGGCTGCCTGCAGCCGTTCGCTATCCTGAGGTCGCTCCAGTAGCTGCCTCCCGGATGGTTGCAGTATTCAACCAGATTCCTTGCGGCGTCAGGCCCGCGAGTCCCCAGGTTAACGGCCATCATCACCTCTGAGCCGGCCTGCCCTGCCCATTTCACGAACTCATCCGTGCCGACCCTGTTCGTCTCCGTCGTTTTCCATGCCAGGTCCAGTCTTCTTGGCCTGTCCTGCAGCGGGCCGACCCCGTCCTCCCAGTTGTAGCCCGAAACAAAATTACCTCCGGGATATCTGATTATCGGTACACCGAGCTCCCTTACAAGGTTCGTTACATCCTTCCGGAACCCCCCGCTGTCGGCTTCAGGGTGCTCCGGTTCATATATGCCGCCGTATACCGCCCTTCCCAGATGCTCGATGAATGAGCCGAAAAGTCTCTTATCGACTTCTCCCGTTTTGAAATCCCTGTCAAGGATCATTTGGGCTTTTTTAAGGTCAGCCATGCCCGTCCCTCCAATTCATTAAAATGGTTGATTAATATTTTTATTTACTCGATAA
The DNA here is from genome assembly GCA_023415815.1 of Bacillota bacterium. Classification (GTDB taxonomy): domain Bacteria; phylum Bacillota; class Clostridia; order Acetivibrionales; family DTU013; genus JAEZJL01. The sequence goes on from JAEZJL010000243.1 coordinate 16,051, forward strand.
TATATATATTAACTACAATATTATACGGTATGCCTCCATCTGTCAATATCTACACCGCCTACGCAGCAAACAGAAGGACTTTTCCATATGTGTCCTATACATTTTCACGGCAGTGATTTATAATAATGTTATGCACTCTATCATCCATACGGGTTGGTGAAATATGAAAATCGATACCTCCGAGTCCTGGCTGCCGGTTTATGAAGCAATGGCAAGCAGGGTCAGACTGAACATCATACGGCTGCTGTCACGCAGGTCCATGAATATAAAGGAACTGGCCGGCGAGCTTAAGCTGAGCAGCGCCATTGTCACGATGCACGTCTCCAAGCTTGAAAGGGCAGGCATCATAACATCCGTTCGCTCGGTGACAAACGGAGCCATACAGAAAATGTGCTCGCTTGCGGTTGATTCGCTGGAAGTGGAATTTCCGTCTAAAATTTATGAGGAAAAAAAGTTTCATCAATTTATTATTCCCATAGGCCATTACACGGATTTCAGCGTCACACCCACCTGCGGCCTTGCCACCCAGGATAAAATCATCGGCTATTTTGACGATCCCAGATATTTTCTGGATGCCGAAAGGGTCAACGCAAAAATCCTGTGGTTTACGCAGGGCTTTGTGGAATACAAGATCCCGAACCATCTGCTTACGGGCCAGCAGCCCTATGAGCTGGAGATCTCAATGGAGCTGGGCTCGGAAGCGCCGGGTACCAACAGCAACTGGCCTTCCGATATCAGCTTTGAGATCAACGGTATAAGTCTTGGCCAATGGACAAGTCCGGGCGATTTCGGCGGAACAAGAGGAAAATATACGCCCCCATGGTGGAATATCGCCGTTAACCAGTTCGGCCTTCTGAAGGTGCTGCGCATAAACAGTGCAGGCGCCTGGATGGACGGGGAGAAGCTTTCCGACGTCGGCATCGACCGGCTGGAGCTCGGCAGAAAGCAGTGGAGCCTGAGGATATCCGTAGAGGAAGACGCCGCTAATGCAGGCGGTCTCACCATCTATGGAAAGGGCTTCGGGAATTATGACCAGGACATCATCCTAAGGCTTTATTATGTTTGATAATATGCCGTATCCGGGTAAAAAGCAGGTCACCTGCCCTTGAGCCGCTCGTTGCGCCTTTCAAACGCGGCTTGATACTCTTCTCTCTCCTCTTCCGTCTCAAGCCTCAGTCCGCATGCCTCCACAGGCCTGCCTTCCCTGTCCACGGCTACATAGGTGACATATGCTTTATTGGTACGCTTTCTCTCACCGGTAAGAAAATTCTCCGAGTATACATCCACCGTGATTTCCATGGATGTTCTTCCTACCCAGGTCACTCTAGCGATCAGGGTGATCATCTCTCCTACCTTGACAGGATGCCTGAACTCTACGCTGTCGATGGCTGCGGTGACCACGGTGGAATTGCAGTGTCTTTGCGCGGCCATTGCCCCTGCGATATCTATCCAGTGCAGAAGCCTTCCGCCGAGCAGGTTGCCAAGCAGGTTGGCGTCGTTGGGCAGTACGAGCTCCGTCATTTCTATTCTTGATTCGCTTGATGTTTTCTGTTTCATAAAACAGCTCCTTAATAGTATTAACAATACAATATTACCCTATTGTCCGTATAATTCAAACATATCTTCAGCAGCTGGAATAAAAATCCGGGGCTATAAAAAAAACAAAGGCTCCGGGAATCCCGGAGCTCTTACTACGGTATTTATATAATAGTAAAGGAGGGTATATGAAAAGATTTATCTTCTTTAGAATAGCACCCTTTTGTTATCAAACTAATAATATTTTGTGAACAATTTGTAAATCCTTATAATTCGACAGAAATCTGCTTTACCTGCGCTGCTATCTGTCAATCCCGCTATTTATACAGGGACGTGACCTCCAGCCTGGCGCCGTATTTATCCGCTAGACCTTCTCTGTCCGGTCGGTTACCGTTTTTTTTCTTCCGCCCGCGAGCTTCAGGCCTTTTCTTGCCAGCCAGAACACGGCCCTCGCCCACCGGGGCTCCATTACGCTGCGCACCTCTCCGAGGTGCTGCCTTATCGGGAGATGCTGCGGGCAGGCCTTCTCGCATTTCCCGCATCGGATGCAGCGCGACGCCTGAGAGCTCTCCCCGCCCTGCAGGCCGCTTGAAAATACGACGTAGGACAGCTTGGAGCGCAGGCCGCCTTTAAAAAGAAAATGGCTGTTGTAGTAGCTGAAGCAGAAGGGGATATTCACTCCCGCCGGACAGGGCAGGCAATAACCGCAGCCCGTGCAGCCCACCTTCATGAGGCCGCGGTATTTGTCCGCAACCTCCTTGTACAATTGCAGCTCTTCGGCCGTAAGCGCATTCGGCTGTACCCCGTCCGCAATTCTCAGGTTTTCTTCGATATGGCTTTCCTCATTCAAGCCCGACAATACCACGGCAGCCTCAGGCTGATCCCATATCCACCGGAGCGCCCAGTCGGCGGACGTTCTTTTGACCGGAGCCCTGTCCCATATGCTCCTGATCTCCTCCGGCATCCTGCCCACCAGGTTGCCGCCCCTCAAGGGCTCCATGATCACAACGCTTATGCCCCTGGAGTAAGCGTATCTAAGCCCATCCCTTCCGGCCTGGTTGTTTTCGTCGATGTAGTTGTACTGTATCTGGCAGAAATCCCAGTCATAATCGTCGATGATTTTTTTGAAATTATCCCTGTCGCCGTGATAGGAGAAGCCGATATACCTGATGCTGCCGTTTTTCTTCTTTTCCTCGAGAAATTCCGTCAGGCCCTTGGCCTTTGCCTTTTCCCAGCCCTCGAAATCTGTCAGCGCATGCACCAGATAGCAGTCTATATAGTTTGTTTTCAAACGCTCGAGCTGTGTCCTGAAAATCCTTTCCAGTCCGGCCTTGCTGCCGGCAAGGTAGGGAAGGATCTTGGTCGCTATCATAACCTTCTCGCGAAGCCCGTCTGAAAGGATATCTCCCAGGATCGCCTCGCTGCCCGGATATGCATAAGCGGTGTCGAAATAGTTCACGCCGCCCTCGATAGCCATTTTTATCTGTTTTGCCGTCCGTTCGACGTCGACCCTTCCGTTCTTTTTAGGGTACCTCATGCAGCCGTACCCCAGGATCGATGCACTGTCTCCGTTTTTTCCGAACGCCCTGTATTTCATGTGATGTAATCCCCCTATCGTGCCCAAAATGTCCTTATCCTTAGTTATACATTTTCCGCAGCGCCGGGTCAAGGCGGTCCAGGTAAATTATTCCTCAATTACGCAAGCAGCCTGATTACCGCTTCATGCCGGGGGTATGCCGCCATAAGCCACTCGCGGGTAAGCAGCTCGAAGTCCGTAAAGTCAAAGCCCGGTGAAACCATACACCCCACAAGCGTAAATGAACCGCTGCCGTTGACGAGGGCTCCGAAGATGCAGCCGCCCGGAATCACAACC
>JAEZJL010000369.1 GCA_023415815.1 Bacillota bacterium
GATTCAAGGTCCTGTAATAGCTGCCGCACAGGTTATTCGGATTAACGGCTTCCCTTACCTTCCACTGGTAGGCGGTGACAAGCGGCTGCGGCAGTTTCGCATACATCTCATCCTGCTGCTCCTGCGTGGCATAATACCCGTCTTCTCTTCTTACGTCCTGATTCCAGCGTCCCATGTCCACACCCAGGCCCTTTTCGTTCATCCACCTTTGCGTATCGCCAATGAAAGCGCGCGTGCCTTTGATCGTTTCCTTGTCGTAGGCGTCGAAATGGGTGAAAAACTCCCAGCCGGTGGGTCCGCCTCCGCCGATGATCGTCAGGGAGCCCATGTCCGAATCACCGCCGACCGCGGCAAAATGCGTGGTTTCCGTCTCCCATTTGCGCTTTAATGCCGAAGCCTCCTCCATGACCCTGGAGCTGACAAATACATTGGGGGACAGGCCATAATTTCCTTCGTATGCTCCGCACAGGACGTAATTCAGATTTTTGTGCCCCAGCCGCAGGAGATAGAGAAGAACATAGTCTTCCATTTCTTTGTCCAGCATGAATGCCGATTTCCATCCGCCGGAAAGCTCAAGTATCTTATCCAGGGCCTTTTCCTTGTACGCAAGGTCGTTTTTGGTCATGCCCGCGAGGACGACCTGGATTTCTATCTTCATGTCGTCATTGATTTTCTTCAGCTCCGGGTCATTGACAAGCTCGGGGATGTCGCAAAGCTGTTTGTCGGGATCCGTGAGAATCTTCAGCATCGCTGTCTTGATATCCCTTCCGAACATGTTGAACTGCCTGTGGCCAAGGTATACCACGTCATTTTCATGCAGTAACGTAACACCGTTCGCATATGCTTCCCAGGATGGAAAGCACAAGGTATAGCATCTGAAATTGTCCGGCAGTACGGCCTTGTATGCCGGAACGGTACCCCTTGTGGGGAGATATGCCGGTCCCGGCCATGGGTGCAGTCTTATTGCAACCTTTGTGCAGACGCCCATCGAGCCGGTGCTCCCCTGAAAGCCTCTAAGCACCGCCCTGGTACCGGGTCCGGGCCCTTCGCCGCAGAACCAGCCGGAGCCTGCCCCAAGCGAACCCGTCCTTAATACTTCTCCGTCAGGCAGCACCCACTCGGTCCCAAGCATGTTCTCACTGGAGCAGCCCATGGAGATGGAGGTGGGGCCAAATCCGACCCAGCCCGCCGTACTGGCAAGCGTAGAGCTGCTGCAGCCAACACCAGGGATATTCAGGTTCAATCCGACCTTCATCGCTTCCGCCTGTATGACCGCGGCGATGGCATAGGGCTCAACGACCGCAAGCATATTCTTCTCGTCGATCTCGATGCTTTTCATACGCCTCATGTCCAGCTGGATCGAGTTGTCGCCGCCGATGTAGCCCATCGCCGACCAGAAGGTGGTGGAAGCCTTGAACTGGATTTTATATTTATTGCACAGCCGGACGATATTGCGCACCTCGTCTGTGCTTCCGGGCAGTAAAACAGCCTGCGGAAGAGGCGTTTTATGATCATAAGGGCCATAATGTGCGGAAGACTGTGCGGCTATACAACGGTATGTTTCCAATATTCCCGGGTCCTCGGAGATATTCCGCTTTCCGACGACAGCTTCAAAAGCCTTATATATTTCTCTTGCAAATGCCATTCTGCATCCCTCCTCCTTATATCGCCTGCAGGACAAGCTCAACAATATCCAGAACCTTTATCTTCTTACCATTCTCGTCCGCGGCGTTCATGAAATTGCTTTCGCACCAGGGACAGGCCGTCACAAGCGCTTCGGCTCCGGTAGCGTTGGCTTCCGTAACTCTTTCTCCGGCTGTCCAGGTAGAAAATTCGGGATTAGTCTCACTGCAGCCGCCTCCTGCTCCGCAGCACCATGAGTATTCGCGGATTCTCTCCATTTCAACGAGGTTGATACCGGGGATGCTTTTCAGAATGTTTCTCGGAGCGTCATAGATTCCATAAACGCCGTTGTATCTTGGCCTCCTTGGCTCCCAGGTATGAATCTGGTTCAATATCTTCTTTTCCTTCCCTTCCCACGGAATATAGGGCTCGCCAAGTCTTCCGAGATGGCACGGGTCATGGTAGGTGACCGTCATGGGGATTGTTTTTGTGAATTTGATTTTCCCTTCTCCGATAAGGCGGTCGATGTATTCGACGATATGGAGAACTTCTATCTCCATCCCCGTTTTTGCATAGAGATGTTTGAAGGTATGGTAGCAATCCGAGCACGGAGTGACGATCAGCTTAACCCCTGCGGCCTTGAATGCCTTTATATTCGCATTTGCGCGCTCGGTGAATTCTCCGGGGAAGCCCATCTGGTATGCGCGTCCTGCACAGCAATTATCGGCGCTGCCCAGGAAGCCCAGATCAACTCCGGCATTGACAAGCAGCCTGACGGCCTCCTGTGAGGTCTTCCGAAAATTCTCGTCATAGCTGTATTTGCAGCCGGGAAAGAAAGCGACCTCCGCCTTTTCCCGGGACAAATCCTTAAGCTTCAGGTCTTTTGCCCAATCGGCGCGGTCTGCTTTCGCCTTTCCGGGGATCATCGTTTTTTCTTTCTTAAGATTATCAATGATCAGCTTCTGCTGCGGCAGGATCTTACCCTCTTCCACAGCTCGGGCCTTGAGCTCTAAGTTGTGCTCCAGCGGCTCCAGATTATACCGGGTAATCTTGCAGGAAACGTCGCATAATCCGCAGGCATTGCAATTATGAATCACCTCAGTAACGGTATCCGTAAAGCCTGCGTCGCCGTCAAGGAGGGTCTGGGCAAGCTGAAAGCGGCCGCGCGCCGAATAGGTATTGAAATTGTAATAGCAAACGCTCGGACAGTTTTCGCCGAATCTCTGACTCTTTATTTTATCAAACGGAATCCATTTGCAGCCAAGACAGTTGCTGCAGCGCTCCATCATCGGTCTGAATTCTTCTAACGACATCAAAAACACCTCCGTTTCTCAAATTATATTCCGAGCTTTCCGGTATTCATTATGTTGTTGGGATCAAATATGCCTTTTATCTTTTTCAGCAAACTGGCGGATTGGGCGTCCTTGTTGAGCTGCAGCCCGGCCCATATGCCGTGCGGCCTCAAATAATACGCTCCCATGGCGGAAAACTCTTCGCTTGCCTTTATGAATAAGCTTTCAGCTTTTTCCCTTTCATTTTTGTTTTCCGTATCGTACGGAAGCGTGAATTCGCAATGATAGCAGGTCCCCATGTTTTGCGGCTGGATGTACACGCCGATGTCCTGGGAAGGATATCCCTCTTCTTCGGCAAGCAGGTGCATTTTTTCAATGAATCCGGGAGTCCTGTCAAGCGTGGTTGTAAAGAAGATATCCTGGAACGAGCCCTTGTAGGTTTCCTTCCAGTACATTTCTCCGGACGGGTTCATCACCTTTTCAAGCACCTCATCACCTCTGGCTCCGGGTACGGAGGGCGCCATTTTCAAGCCGCATTGCTGGGCGATTTCAGCGATGTCCTGCTCCTGGGCCTCCACTCTTTCTTCCGGAAGCAAGTCCCGTCCCGCTATTCCTACCAGCGCGGCCCACCGGGGCAGTTCTCCCATGAGCTCCCTGACCTGTCCGGCGGATTCTCCGAGCAGATATGCCAGATAGGAGCCGTTCATCATCAGCAGCTCATTGCTGAACCTGAGCCTCAATACTTTATATACAAAATCATTCAGGTCCTCCGCTCTTTTTGCCGGTACCAGATAGAGCTTATGAACCTTTGTATTCGCCTCGCATTTCAAGGACGCCCAGGTAACGATCCCCATGGTTCCCTGCGAGCCGGTAAGGAGCCTGTAAAAGTCAAGCATCATGGGGCCCGTACCGCTTACCTGCCACTTTTCGGCGTCCCATTGCTTCTGTAAATCGGGCGCTCCGCCTCCGGCCTCGCCGGTAAACATCTTGTTGCCGTCTCCCCAGACGACCTCGGTACATCTAAGAGGGTCGATAAAATTCCATTGATGCAGTGAATTGAGCCTCGGCTCGATATCGAGGACACTGGCCACCACCGACTTTGTCGGCCTCGGACTCAGCGGGACCGAGAGCGTCATCCCTTCTTCGGCCAGCGCCTTCTGAAGCTCTCCGTAGGTTACGCCCGGCTCGACGACGGCTATCCTTTGCTGACGGTTAATATTGATAATTTTCTTCATTCCGCTCAGGTCGACGATGACCGCCTCCGGCACGCACGGTACCGTATCCCCCTTATAGTGAGGGGCTCCCGAGCTCACCGGAACCAGCGGGGTCTTTGTCTCGTTTGCCAGCTTGACAATTTTCTGAACCTCATCGGCATTTTTAACCTTAACTACAAGGTTTGGCATCATCGGCACAGCGAAGCTCCGGTCTTTTGAAAAAAGTCCAAGTGTTTCGGAATCATCCGATACATGATCCCTGCCAACGATTTCAATCAGCTTCTCTTTCAGACTGTCCATCCCTCAACCTCCTTTTTTACTGTAAATTAACTCAGCCACCCACAGAGCCGTCCCATGTATCAATCTTTGTTTTCTTTTTTTCCTCTTCGTCGAACCATTTGGTGGTCACCGCCTTGGTCTCGGTGTAGAACCGGATCCCGTCCTTTCCGAGACAGTGCAGGTCGCCGAAGAAGGAATCCTTATGCCCCGTGAACGGGAATATCCCTACAGGGACGGGAATACCCACGTTTATGCCGACCATACCGCCGTGTGTCCTTGCCGCAAATTCACGGCTGTAATAGCCGCTCTGTGTAAAAATAACGGAGCCGTTGGCAAACCGGTTGCCGTTCATGATTCTTAGGCCTTCTTCGAAGTCCTTCACCCTTTTTATGCAAAGTACGGGCCCGAATATTTCTTCGTCGCCGACAGTCATTTCCGAGGTGACATGGTCAAATATTGTCGGCCCCAGATAAAAGCCCTTTTCGTATCCGTCCACTTTCACATTTCTTCCGTCAAGTACCAGCTTTGCACCCTGTTCTATCCCTTTCTCGATCCAGCTTGTCACAAACTGCCGGTGCGCTTCGGTCACGACAGGGCCGAGCTGCGAGCTTTTGTCATAAGCGGGTCCGATTTTAAGCTCTTTGGCATATTGGACCAGAAGCGCCGCAAGCTCATCCGCAATACTTTCCTGCGCGACGATGACCGGAAGCGCCATACATCTTTCCCCCGCGCATCCGAAGGATGAATTGATGATCCCGCGCGCGCTTCTTTCAAGCGCCGCATCCTCAAGCACCAGGCCGTGATTTTTTGCTTCGCACAGCGCCTGCACCCTTTTACCGTGTGCCGCTGCCGTTGAGTAAATATGCAGCCCCACGGAAGTGGAGCCCACAAAGGTTATCCCCTTTACATCCGGATGCTTCATCATGATTTCAGCTTCATTCCTGTTGCAAGTCACGACATTCAGCACCCCATCGGGAAGTCCCGCTTCCTGCCACAGCTCCGCGCACCGCATGGAGGTCATGGGAGTCATGCTTGCCGCCTTTATTACGATGGTGTTGCCGGTTGCTATGCATAAAGGCGTCATCCATCCCATCGGTATCATTCCGGGAAAATTAAACGGCGCTATGCCGGCAAACACGCCGACAGGTTCGCGGTATAGGACGGTATCATACCCTGCGGAAGTATTCATCAGCGATTCGCCCATCAAAAGGTTCGGAATCCCGCATGCAAATTCCACCGGTTCTTTTACCTTCAGGAGATCGCCCCTTGCTTCTTCCCAGACCTTTCCGTTCTCTCTGGCTGCCAATAGGGTCAATTCGTCCATATTCTCCTCGAGAAGCTCCCGGAATTTATAGATAACCTGCGCCCTCTTCATTGCAGGCGTTTGAGACCAGGCCGGGAAAGCGTCCTTTGCGGCTTGTATAGCCAGATGTACCTCTTCCTCGGTACAGCAGGGAGCCTGAGCGATTACCTCGCCTATGCTAGGATCGTAGATATCCATATATTTTTGAGTCTTTGATTCCTGCCACCTGCCGTTTGCGAAAAATTTAAGTTTTTGTATCTCGCTCATCCTTTTTCCTCCTTTTTAATCTGCGGTTTCAAAATTTAAGAAAGCCATAACTCCTCGCTTAGCGCATAATTTGCATAGGGAATTACACCTGCAGCATCAGGGTATGTCTTTTCACCAATATTTCACCAATATACGGATCAAGAATATCCTCCGATGCCGCCGGAGCTCCTTTTCCCAGAGAAAGTCAATTTCACCGGCGCCTGTTTCTTGTGATATCTGAAGATCGAAGCTTTACTTATAACCGGGTCAGGACCATTTACGACTGCGGCTTGTTCCCAACCCCTTCAGGAAACTTTTCGACAAGATGGGTGGCGTATGCGACATCCTTGGAAACCGAGGTCTTTGTCCAGTCGATGGTGCGTTCATAACCGGCATAGTCGCAAATACGGATCGCGCACAGAAGCCCGTCCGCCCCCCGTTCATAGGCCGCAATCCCCGAAAGAGCGACGCGCGCGCGTTCCTCCTGACCTGCTTTTGAAACAATGTGCACCCATTCGATCACACAGGT
>JAEZJL010000380.1 GCA_023415815.1 Bacillota bacterium
TGATGCTGTTAAATTCTTTAAAAAAGAGTATATGCGGGACATATCCTTTTTTCTTCAAGGCGTTTGCCAGATATTGCACGCCCAGCGCTTTTTCGTTATAAAATCCAATAAGCAGCACTTTCACCGGCATTTTAATCTACCTCATTATAAGGCATCCTTGCCGATGAGGGGCAAGGATGCCAATTTTTTCAGCGTTTTCAAAACCAAATTCCTTTTAGAGCTTTTCCGGCCGGGACGGCTTCGATATGTCGGTAAGCGTGTCGGAGGCCTCGGCGTCGAACCTTCCGTCCGCCGCTATGTCGCCCAGCGCAACAATCCCTACCAGGGTCTTGTTTTCCACAACGGGTATCCGTCTTATCTGGTTTTTGGACATTATATCCGAAACCTGGCTGAGGTCCATATCAGGCGCGACTGTCGTCACCTGAGAGGTCATGACATTTTTCACCGGGGTGGTGTGAGGGTCCGTCCCGTGAGCAACATTCCTTACCACGATATCCCTGTCGGTAACCACTCCTATAACGCCGTTCTGGTCGCATACCGGTATGGAGCCCACATTGTGCTTCTGCATGAGCTGAGCGGCCTCTGTCACGCTGGAGTCCGGGTTTATATAGGCTACGTTTTTAGTCATTATGTCTTTTACTTTCAAAAAAACCACTCTCCTTATTTATACATTTCGCAAATATTCTTCCCCGCAGCTTCAAAAATAATTCCTTGCAAAGGAAGCGGCCGTCAGCGCCTGGAAATTATGAAAAACTTAACACTTTACACGGGATACCCGCAGATGGTTAAATAGGTGAAGGGACACACCTTTACAAGAAGCTGAGCGATTTGGTTTAAAGGTATGTCCCTTTTTGACAACGGCGAGTGGTAATACCTTTACAGGAAGCTTAATGATTGGATTTAAGATACGGCTCTTTTAAAATGAGGAAGGAATGGCCTGTATGCCCGTTTTAGATAAAAAGAGGGTCACTTTATATATTTTAATGCTGATATTGCTTTTTGCTCCTGTTTTTCTGCTGCTGCCGGCAGGCCTGTCGGAAATAGCGGGTACGATAGGCTTCCGGCTCATGGACAAAAGCGGCCTCGAGGTTTCTATGAGCCCTGTTAACCCTGCCGTCAAGGAGCTTTCCGCCGACCCGTCAAACAAGCTGCTGTTTAAAGCCGTCGTAAGAAATTCCAAAGGCGATTCTGTAAAAGGGGCCCGCATTGCAGTGGAGGTGTCGGAGGGCCTTGGAACCCTTGTCCCGATGGCCTCTGCAACCAGCGCTGACGGCTCCGTCCTGATGCAATATTCCGCACCCTTCCTGGGAGCGGATGCCTTCAAAAACGGAAATCCTTTGGTAAAAATAACCGCAGGCATTCCGGGCTCCGATATTAAAACTGATTTTTCCTTCAAGCTGGTGCGAGTTCCTGTTATTTTCATCCATGGGTATAAGGCGTCTCCTGAAATTTTCTCCAGTATGCAGGAATACCTGGATGGTAAGGGCTTTGTCACAAAGGGCTTGAACTATGCCTCGGAGGAGGGTGTTGCCGCGGGGGCGGCCGAGCTCGGCGTTTTCATCGATAAGTTTAAGGCAGATTTCCTCGGCCAGGGAGTACAGGTGGGAAGGCTGGATATCATAGCCCACAGCATGGGCGGTCTTGTAGCAAGGTACTATACCTGCTCCGCCGGTTACCCCGCGAGAAGCGATGTAAATAAAATAATTTTTATTTCCGTCCCCCAAACTGGCTCTCCGCTGGCGCCGCTTGGCCTGAAATATTACAACGATAAGGGTATAAACGACCTTATCCCCGACGGTACGCTCTTTACGAAGGTTTTTCCTTCCCTTATAAACGGAGGGTTGAACAGCGCAATACAGGTGGGCAGCATACTCGGCCAGTTTGACGAAGTAGTCGGTACCGAAAACGCAAGCCTTGAAAAATGGGGCATAAAGACAGAGCTGTTCGACGTCGGGGACAGCAATTTCACCGTGGACAACCTTCTTAGCGGTAAAATAATAGAAGGCGCAAATCATAAAGTCGTGCTGTATAATAAAAAGGTATTCCAGCGGGTGGAGGAAATGCTTGGGTCGAGCCTTCCGTACCCTGTTCGCATGTAGCTGATGTTATCAACAAGCCTCTTTTTATTGAAAATACTCGGTTTTAGCATGTTTTCAACCCATTTGTCCACAAGGCTGTGGATATTAAATTTACAGCATCAAGCCTCAAAAAGCCTGATATATATAGTCTTTGCGGATATTGCCCAATAATAACCTTCCACATATCAAAAAACCTGTGGATAATAAAGAGTTTTATCCACAGGTCGTCATTACATCCTGACTTTACAATGAATTAACAAATTCCATGCTGATATTTACGGCTTTTACAGTATGTGTAAGCTCACCGGCGGAAACAATGTCCACTCCGGTCCGCGCTACATCGTAAACCGTATCCAGGTGCACATCTCCGGAAGCCTCCGTGAGTGCTTTCCCATTGATAAGCTTCACTGCCTCGGACATAGCGCTAAGATCCATATTGTCGAGCATAATTATGTCTGCACCGCCCTGGAGAGCCTCCCTGACCTGCTCCAAGGATTCGGTCTCCACTTCTATTTTAACGGTATGGGGGATACGGTCCCTTACAAGCCGGATGGCGTTTATAATACCGCCTGCCGCCTTTATGTGGTTGTCCTTTATGAGCACTCCGTCGGAGAGACACATTCTGTGATTATGGCCTCCGCCCGCTCTGACCGCATACTTTGCAAGATATCTCAAGCCCGGAACCGTCTTTCTGGTATCTGTGACTTTTACGGGAAGACCCTTCACCCTGCTGCAGAATTCGGCCGTTTTGGTCGCAATTCCCGACATGTGCTGCAGGAAATTGAGCGCAGTTCTTTCGCCTTTCAGAAGCGCGGCCGCATTTCCCTCGAATTCAAGGAAAATGTCGCCGTTTGTTACTCTTCCGCCATCCTGTATATTTCTCTTGAACCGCACGGAGCCGTCCAGCAGTTCAAACACCCTTTCAAATACATCCAGTCCTGCAATGACCGCATCCTGCCTTGCCAGAAGAATCGCCTGCGCCTGCGCCGAGCTGACCACGGTGTTATCGGTGGTTATATCGCCCATGGGCATATCTTCCTTCAGGGCGTTTAGTATTATATCGTCCATGTAAAGCCTGTCTATCATGAAAACCCTCCTGTAAAGTTCACCATACTGGTTATAATACAAAAAGTTCGACGTTCACACTTTCTCAGCCCTGATTTTTCCACTGTTTGATGATATGCCTCTTCCAGTTCATATCGTCAGTCCTGGCAAAATCGGAACGGTAATGAGCGCCGCGGCTTTCCTCCCTTTCGAGAGCGGACTCTATCACAAGCCTCGAAAGCAGAAGTATGTTCTGCAGCTCATAATCGCGCATGTCTTCATTTTTTAGATCTTCTGTCATGTCCCTGTACTTAATAACCTTTTGCAGTGCCTTGTTAAGGCCTTCACTATTTCTTATAATACCGACATTCTCGGTCATTTCCTCTTGCATATCGGCCTTTATGGCGGCGTTGCCGACTTTTTCCGGCATGCGGCCGGTCCTGTATTCAAAGTCCGCGCTAAAAGGCTTGCCCCCTGAATTCTTCAGGATAGCGTCCGCCTGCGCGCCTATAAGCCTGCCGAATACAAGTCCCTCAAGCAGCGAATTGCTGGCCAGCCGGTTTGCGCCATGGATGCCGTTGCATGCACTTTCCCCGCAGGTGAAAAAGCCTTTTATATTTGTCCTTCCGTGCACGTCCGCCCTGATTCCGCCCATGCAGTAATGCTCGGCAGGTGCGACAGGGATATAATCCTTCGATATGTCTATGCCGTAGCCCAGACAGGTCTTGTATATATTGGGAAATCTGTTTTCCAGATACTCCTTGTCTTTAAAGGTTATATCCAGGTAAACGCATTCGGAGCCCGTTTTTTTCATTTCCTCAAATATGGCTCTGGATACTACATCTCTGGGAGCAAGCTCATTCAGCTCATGGTATGCGGGCATGAACCTCTCTCCGCGGACGTTTCTGAGCAGGGCACCCTCGCCCCGGACAGCCTCGGAGATGAGAAAGTTCTTGTTTTGCGGATGGTAGAGCACCGTGGGGTGAAACTGAATAAATTCAAGATCCATCAGCTCGGCGCCTGCCCTGTAAGCCATACACACGCCGTCTCCTGTCGCCACCTCCGGGTTGGTAGTATATTCATATAGCTGGCCGAAGCCGCCGGTTGCACATACAACAATGTCCGATACGTAAAACCTGAGCTCCCTTTCGTCCTCATCATATGCAAGGACGCCCTTGCACTCCCCGTTTTCGGTTATAAGATCCAGTACAAAGGTTCTTTCGCGTATGTTTATATTTTTTCTTGTTTTAACTACGGATATAAGCTTGTCGCAGACTTCCTTACCGGTTGTGTCGCCGGCGTGGATTATCCTGTTCATGCTGTGCGCCCCTTCCCGGGTAAGCGCCAGCTCCTGCTGATTCTTCCTGTCAAAATTGACTCCGAAATCACAAAGCGTATCTATGTTTGAGGCCGCTTCATTCACAAGCACCCATACCGTCTCCTCATCGCACAGACCCGCGCCTGCATAGAGCGTATCCTTGAGATGGAGCTCGGGAGAATCCTTTTTATCGAGCGATACCGCAATACCGCCCTGTGCGAGGACGGAATTGCTTATGTCGAGCGTTTCCTTTGTCAGTATTGCGATATTGTATTCCTGAGACGTCTCCAAAGCGGTATAAACGCCTGCAATCCCGCTGCCTATAATAATCACGTCATGGTATTCCTTCTTGATGTTTTTCGTGTTGAAATCTATTAAATATCTATATTTACTCAATATTTTTCCTTCTTTCGATACTATATCGGATGCGGGACGCCGCCTGGGGGGAATCCTGACCGGATACCTACT
>JAEZJL010000408.1 GCA_023415815.1 Bacillota bacterium
GCCTCGGACTGGTCATGGGTGACAAAAATAGTCGTCGCATTATACTCCTTATGTATTTGCTTCAGAAAGGTCCTCACGGAAACTCTCAGCTTGGCGTCCAGATTCGATAAAGGCTCATCCATGAGGAACAGCTTCGACTGGACGGCGATGGCCCTGGCTACGGCGACACGCTGTCTTTGTCCGCCTGAAAGCTGCGTCGGATACCTGTTGATGTTGCCTTCGATTTCACAGATGGCGGCAACCCTGCCGACAGTTTCCTTTATCTCCGCCCTGGAGTATTTTCTTAATTTGAGGGGATATGCGATATTTTCATAAACCGTCATATGGGGCCAGACCGCATAAGACTGAAAAATCATGGATATATTTCTGTCCTTGGGCTCAAGGTCGTTGATTTTCCTGTTATCAAGGATAATATTCCCCTCGGTGACCTTTTCCAGGCCCGCAATCATCCTGAGGGCGGTTGTCTTGCCGCAGCCCGAAGGCCCCAGAAGAACGACGAATTCACCCTTTTCAATTTGCAGGTCTATTCCCTTCAAAGCGGTAAAGCCGTTGGGATAGACCTTCCGCAATTTTTCCATCGACAAATACGCCATCGTGCAAACCCCCTATATTTGAGCATTTCCCCATAACTGGTTGATATAATTTTTTATTACAAATGTAAATACCAGGGCCGGGATAAGAAGCACAATGGCTCCGGCCGCAGGTATGTTCGGAATGTTTGAAGAACCCACGGTCCTATATACTACAAGCCCCAGGGTAGGATGCTCGTTTGTCATGATCAAAGCCACAATCGAGTCATTCCACGCCGCGAGAAAAGCGTACAGGGAAGATGCCACCAGCGCGGGAAAAGCCAGCGGAGCCGTGATCTTAAAAAAGGTCTTTATCCTTCCTGCTCCAAAAACCATCGACGCCTCCTCAAGCTCAACGCTGATGCCTTTGAAAATCGAGCTCGTAATCCATGCTGTCAGCGCCACGTTAGGGACGGAATAGACCAATGCCAGCGAAAGAGGCGTGTCGTAAATATTCATTTTCATTATGTAAATCACCATGGGCAGCGATATCGCAACAACAGGAAACATTCTGACGATCAGCAGAGACATGCTGACGGTCTCCTTGAATCTGAAGTTGACCCTCGCCAGGGCATACCCCGCCGTCCCGCCAAGCAAAAGAGAAATAAGGATGGTCCATGCCGCCGCCTTCAGTGAATTGAACAATGCGGCAAGACTGCCCTCGGCCAGGATCAGAAATATCTTGTAGTTTCGCATCATTTCCTTTTTCAGCTTTATGCTTACGGCATCGCCGTCCTTTGCCCGTCCCATCAGACCGGATATTTCATCTGCCGCCATTTTTACGTTTAATTGTTCCATAAAATAGGCTTCAAACCTTTTGGCGTCATTGTCCGTCTTTACCGGTACGAATTCTCCCTTTTCCTCCAGCTGCAGCGTGTAGTTGTCGTCGGAGGCATTGTAGCTGAGCTTTGCATTATACGAGAAGGACGGAAATATTTTGGCGGGAAATTGAAACGCTTCATAATTTGATGCGAAAGAAACGGTGACAAAATACATTACCGGAACTAAAACCGCCATGACCAGGGTGATGACAATCAAGGCAAAAACTGTTTTGTGCGCCGCGTTTTTTATAAATCCGGCCGGCATCAAACCACCTCCTCCTGCTTTTTGGCCCCGCTGCCGATTTTGCTGTATGCATAGGCGGCTATCATGACGACGATTACCACAATCACCGACAAAGCGTAAGCATCCTTTTTGGCAAACTGTGCAAAGGTTATAACATCCACATTATAGGCTATCCTCTCAACCAGGAAGGGAGAGATGTTGTATCCGAAAATCATCACCGCGATCAGCCAGACCTGCACCGATGCGATGAGCCTTAGAATCATGGCCGTGGCTATCGTAGGCTTCATGATCGGCAGGACAATGTCTTTAACAGCCTGGAAGCGGTTGGCTCCGAAAACCCATCCGGCCTCCGCATATTCCTTGTTCAGGTTTTGAAGTCCGGCAAGTATGATGATCACGATCGACGGCAAAACCGTCCATGTGTCGACTACAACCAAAAAGATGACTGCCTTGAGGTTTGTAAAGGACATCCAATCAATCAGTTGATCGGGATTGGCAAGATGCAGGTTATATAGTATGGAATTCAGCCAGCCCAGCTTATAAAATCCGCTTTTCCATAAAATGCCCACTGCGGTAGGCGGAAAAGCCATCGGTATTAAAGTGATAAACAGCAGGAGATTGGAGAACTTAAACTTTTTGTTCAGAAACAGCGCGATACCGATGGAAAGAAAGAATTGGAGCACCATTGAGACAATTACGAATACGATCGTGTTCAAAAGCGCCTTTTGTATATCCGGTTCGGCTGCCAGCCTGAGGTAGTTTCCCGGCGAAAACCCGCCCTTCACATCGGTAAATGCCTCAATGACGGCCTTATATACGGGTCTCAGCCAAAAAACCGCATAATAGACGATTACGGGAAGTATTAACAGGATTGCCGTTGATTTTTCGGCGCTCAGATATTTTTTATATTGCATAAAACGACCCGCCTTTAGAATACCCGGCCCGGCATTTTACCGCCAGGCCGGATATTTTAAAATATTAGTTCTTGATTTTTTCCAGCTCCGCCTGCTTCGCATCCAGATAGGCCTGATCCGTCGCTTTCCCCGCCAGGATATCTGTAAAAACAGTTTCATACAGCTTCTTGACCAGGCTGAAATCCTGGTATTCGCTTGAACGCACCCTGTCTGTCTTGGTATTGCCCGAAAGGGTTTCCAAACCGATTTTCATGATGACATCGGCCGGATTGGAGCCGAGCTTGCTTGCCACTTCCTGTTTTGCAGGCACCCACGGACCGGTTTTGCTCATTACATCGTACAAAATGTCATCCCTCAGTAAGAATTCTACAAATTTCTTTGCGGCTTCCTTATTCGGAGAGCCTGCCACGATACCGATGCCGTGTCCGCCCTGTATCGTACCCCTGTATCCGTCCTTCCCCATGGGGACGGGAGCGACGACGAATTTGTCCGGGGCCTGATTATACGACGTATATGCGTAGCCCTGGTGAAATACCGATATCCACGCATCCTCGGAGGCCAGGGGAACCGTCGGGAAATCGATGGTAGGCGAGGAAGGAAGTATGGCGTCCTTCATACTTGCAACAATATCAAAAGCGCTTTTTGCCTCCGGAGTGTTGAACACAGGGACATAGGTCGCTCCGTACGCAAGCTGGATCGCGTTGAATTCATAAGCCGCAAATTTTCCCGCCAATGCCGGGAACACATACCTTGGCTTGCCCGTCTTTTCTTTTATATTGTTGCACCAGGCAACGAGCTGCTCCCATGTGAGCTTGTTGATATCAAAGCCGAGCTCCTCAAGATACGGAAGAGCCTTTTTGTTTGCGATCATTACATAGACATCCGCTTCCAGGGGTATGTAGTAACGCTTCCCATCGACTACGAAGTTGTCGTCGAATTGTGTGATGAAGGTGCCTTCCGGCTGCCAGTCATAGGCCTCGAGCGCGCCATATTGTTTCACGGTGCCCACTGCAAACGAGTCATGCGTAATGAGAATATCCGTTGTCCAATTGCCCGTGCTCTTTTGCGCATCCAATACCTTGTAAAGCTCCGTCCCGTTCGCTACGACCTGCAATTCCACGTCGATTCCCGTCTCCTCTTTGAACTTGGGGAGTACGTTTTCCTTCACATACTGCTGCTGCAGCGGGTCGTAGAACATCTGCGACACTACCTTGATCTTCTTTGTTTCGGCTTGAACCGGGGTTTTTTCGCTCTCCGCCGATTGAACAGCCGCATTATTTGCTTCCGGCTTTGCTTCCGGCGCTTTGCTTTCATTTGTACCGCAGGCCGCAAACACTGCCGTGATTGCAAAAAGCACTGCGACGATCAGGGATACCCTTTTTTTCATACGGATTGCCTCCTTCTTAATAATGGATTTCTTGCTGCTCATAAGCTTCGATAAGCTGCTATGATCGCAATATATAAAGAATTTACGGATCCCTCACCGGTAAGGGCCCAAAATTCTTGTATATCCTGCCTTAAAGCCTGACGTCCTTAAAAATCTCCCGGGCGAATATCTCGCTCGCGATCCCTGTCTGAGCCGACTCCTTGCCCAGTCTTGCAGGCTTTATATCCATGTTTCTGGTGTATATGGGAAGCGCCCTGTCCCGAACGGTATCCTTCATTATTTCGAGAAAATTCCACCTGCAGCCGCTCAACGGCCCTCCGATTAAAACCAACTGCGGGCTGAAAAGATTGACAACGGTCGCTATTGCCGTACCCAGTATTCTGGCCTGCTCCTCCAGCACATACCTGCTTGCCTTGTCGCCCTTGTTTGAATATTCGACCACATCCGCAATGGACAAATTCATGACGTCGCCCTCGATGATGGTTTCATAGCCCTTTTCGCATAAAACCTTGAGTTTGTCCACGATAGGCTGCTCCGAAACCATCGCACCCAGGCAGCCCCTGTTGCCGCATCTGCAGAGAGGCCCGTTGGAATCTATCGTGATATGCCCAAGCTCAAAGCCTCCGCCAACGCTGGGATGAAAAAGCTTTCCGGAATTTATATACGACATTCCGACGCCGTCCTCGATGCTTACGTAGGCCAGACTGTCATAGACGCCGCCTGTCCCGGCGTTGAATTCGCCGAGTATCCACGCATCCGAATCCTTAAAAACATAGGCCTTCATGCCGGTATTTTCTTTTATAAAAGCGGAAATATCAAAATCCGTAAGCTGCAGCTTGGATGAATACAGCACCTTTCCGTTCCTGTGATCGATAACGCCCGGGATGCTGATCCCCAGACCGCAGATATCCTCCGCGTTGTACCTGAAGCTTCCGACCATCTCTTTCAGCCCGGAAAGCATAATATCCGCAAAAGCTTCGGGACCTTCAACCGCGTGTGCGATGTATTTTTGCTCGACCTTGTGATAATTCAGGTCCAGTATTGAAAATTCCGCTCCCTTTTGAGTCACTACGGCGGTAATGACGAACTTCGCGTTTGGGTTGATGTCGAGCATGAGAGGCTTTCTGCCGCCGTTTGATTCGCCGATCCTTATTTCCTTTACCAGGTTTCTTTCCACCAGCTCGGAGGTTATGGCCGAAACGGTCGTCGGACTTAGCTTCGTCAGCTTTGCGAGGTCCACCCTGGAGGTCTCGCTGTTGTTCCGCAGATAATTCAGTATGATTTGTCTGTTGAGGTTTTTTAAAGTCTCCTGACCGGCTTTTTGTGTATCGCTCATTTTGACCACTTCTTTCTGTCACTGGAATAAGTATTTAAAAAAATAACTTCTTTGCACAGCAATTTCAAACACAATATTCGCCGGAGCCCAGATATTGCCCGCCGCGCTCCAGCCGCAAGAAAACACGCCCTTAATTTTATGGCTTCAAGGGGTCCAATCGTTGATGATTGAATTACGATCAACCATCATTGAAGCTTCATCGCCTTAACTTATTTCATTCATTGGAATAAGTTTCGATTATGTACTAGATAATATACTAAAAATCAAAACATGTCAACAGCCATTTCATTGACTTCCGTTCGTAACGACGAATCAAACACCGGAGCCGGCAAAGGCAGTTCATGCCCCGGCCGGCTTCGGTGCTGAATCGTGATATGGCGGCAAG
>JAEZJL010000443.1 GCA_023415815.1 Bacillota bacterium
TGTCAAGGCCTTTGCACAGAAGCGTTATCCTTTCATGCGCCAGCATGTTTTTATCGATATCGAAGCTTCTGACATACTCATAATCATGCGAGGCGATTTCTCTGGCAAGCTCCTCGTTATCCCTGTAAAAAGGGTCCTCAATCCTGCCGGCCTCCAGAAGGTCGTTGAATACCGAGCCCGGTACGCAGCCCTCCAGCCATTCCGCGTCCGATACTCTTTTAAACCGCCATTTCCCGTTTAAATCAAGCTTGAACATGGTGCCCCTCCTTGATATATTCCTATCTTAAATTATAGCATGAATACCTTCCCTATCAATCCGCCGCAGAAAATTTTGTCAGAGAATGACCGTTTGGGCGGAAAACGGAATTTATGGAATGGCGGCCGGCTTTTTGCAGATAATAAGCACGACAAAATCTCTTTTTTCAACGCATATAGGAGGGAAAATCATGAAGAAAATCCGTTTAGGCGTCATCGGTACGGGGCTTGCCTGGGAAAGGCTGCATTACCCGGCTTTGAAGGAGCTTGCAGACAGGTATGAGGTGGCCGCCCTGGTAAACCGGACCAGGAGCGACGCCGAGGCATTTGCCGATAAAATCGGGCTGGACCGGAAAAATGTGTACGACAATTACGAGGAAATGCTTAAAAGGAACGATATCGACGCGGTGGACGTCCTTGTGCCGATTGATCAGAACTACAAGGTGTCCGAAGACGTCGCAAAGTCCGGGAAGAGCTTCATCTGCGAAAAGCCGATGGCCCCGGATATCGGCCAGGCAAGGGAATTTCTGGAGCTGTCTCGCAAGCATATCGTTAAAATCATGATCGCCGAAAACTACAGGTATAACGAGGAAAACAACAAAATCAAGCAGCTCATAAGCGAGGGAAGGATCGGCAGCGTGGTATATTTTATTAAAAACAACATTACCTGCTTCCCTTGCGAAATGGCAGAGGATACCTATGCCGGCACCGAATGGCGCCAGCACCCCGATTTTCCGGGAGGCGCGTTTCTCGACGCCGCGCTGCACGACCTTGCTGCGGTCAGGCACATCTTCGGAGCCGTGGAATGCGTGCAGGCCTTTGGAAAGCCCCAGAAGGAGGATTTCAACCCCTATCTGTCGGTCAGCGCCAACATGCTCTTCAAAAACGGCGTCATCGGCCAGTACACCTACTTTCCATCAGGCAAGGAGCAGCAAAAGCCCCCGGTAGGCTTCAGGATATTCGGGACAAAGGGCGAAATCTATCTGGAAGAAAAGTCGAGCGGTGTGATCAATGTAGCTTATAACGACGGCGCCCCGGAAAAAATAGGCTATACGCCTGAGAGAGGCTATTACAACGAGCTTCTGAACTTCTACAACGCGCTCAACGGGAGCGAGGATATCTCGGTCACCCCGGAAATGGAATTCGGGGACGTTAAAACCGTATTCGACATCCTGGATTCGGTAAAATCAAGAAAAATCGTATATGTCGACGATCCCCAGCCCGTGGAATATCAGCCCCATGCGGGCGCTACGGAAAATAGCCGGCCCTATATACAGTAGTGAATGCCGAATAGTAATAAGCCGGCGGCTGCAGCCGCCGGCTTATTACTATTCTCAGATATTAAACGCCCCGTAGGCCGGAGCTTAGATTCCCAGGATCGCTTCCACCGTATCCTTCATGGCATCCCTGCCGCATACGGCGCTGTGCAGTATAGCCTTTTTATCCAGTCCCCTTAAGCCTTCGGGGATCTCCATGCCCGTCCTGTCCGAAAGCAGCTTGAGCAGCTCGAATTCGCTCCTGCCTTCAACCGCAGCCTCTCCGAAAATCGCCTTCGCAACGCTTTCATTGAACTTGAAGGGGCTCGCCGTAGAAGCGATGACCGTCTTTGTCATATCTCCGGTGGAAATGACGTATTTGTCATAGACGTCCACACCCACCGCCGTGTGCGTATCAACCACATAGCCGTAATCCCTGTAAACCGCTTCGATGGTTTTCAGCGTATCGGCCTCGTCCGTATAAGCGGCCCAGAAAACCTCATTTATCTTTTTAGCTACCTCCGGTCCTACGGAATAGGAGCCGGTTTCCTTAAGCCTTGACATCCAGCCCCCGACAAGGGAGGCATCGTGTCCCGCCACCTCAAAAAGGAGTCTCTCAAGGTTGCTCGATATCAATATGTCCATGGAAGGGGACATGGTCTTCCTGAACTCCCTGTTTCTGTTGTAGACGCCGGTTTTAATGAAATCGGTCAGCACGTTGTTTTCATTGGAGGCGCAAATGAGCCTGTTCACGGGCAGCCCCATCTCCCTGGCATAGTACGCCGCAAGGATGTTGCCGAAATTTCCCGTCGGCACCGTAAAGTTTATCTTTTCACCGCGCTTGATTTCTCCGTATTTCAAAAGCTCCGCGTAAGCGGAAAAATAGTATGTGATCTGCGGCACGAGCCTTCCCCAGTTGATGGAGTTTGCCGATGAGAATCTGAGGCCCTTCCGGCTCATCCGATTCTCCAGCTCGCTGTCGGAAAATATCGCCTTGACACCGTTCTGCGTGTCGTCAAAATTGCCCTGCACGCCTACGGAGCAAACATTACGCCCCTCTTGCGTGACCATCTGCAGCCTCTGCACCTCGCTGACGCCGTTCTCGGGATAGAAGACGATGATGCGCGTGCCTTCAACGTCCCTGAAGCCCTCCAGCGCGGCCTTGCCGGTATCGCCGGAGGTGGCTACGAGTATGACGGTCTCCTCTTTCTCTCCCGCTTTCCCGACAGCCTTCACCAAGAGGCGCGGCAATATCTGGAGAGCGACATCCTTGAACGCGCA
Source organism: Bacillota bacterium (assembly GCA_023415815.1). Lineage (GTDB taxonomy): Bacteria > Bacillota > Clostridia > Acetivibrionales > DTU013 > JAEZJL01. The sequence continues at coordinate 2,793 of JAEZJL010000443.1, forward strand.
GGTAGGCCCGTGCCAGAGCTCAAGCACATAGGCGTTGTCGTTCAGCTTCCGGAGCGGCGCGATGTCGTCGCTTCCGAACCTCTCGGCCGTATATGCCCCGGCAGCGCATTCCGCAAGCTCGTCGCCGGTATAGTCGTCCAGAAAACGCGAGAGAATGGAAACAGCCCTTTCAAGGTACGTCATATCAACGAGTCCGCATATCTCGTCAAACGAAAGCCTGACCGCCGATTCCGGCACAAACAGTCCTCCGTCCGGGGCAAGGCCTTTTCTTATAGCTTCCGAAGATAAAACACGGTCCCGCCCCCCGCGGGTGCTTATATAATACATTTAATTTCCTCCGGTCATAGTCGATTATTTTTTTAAGGCAGCTCGATCAGGTCCTTCAGCCTTGCTTTGGCATTTTTTGCATAAGTGCTTTTCGGGTAATTGTCCACAAGCTTCTGAAAAAGTGCGGCCGCGCTCCTGGAATCCTTGAGCAGCTGGTTACACCTGCCCATGTAGTAAAGTACGGCGTCCATGCGTTCATATTCCGGACTGTATATCTGTACCTTGTCGAGCTTATTGAGAGATTCCGCATACTTCCTCTGGTTGTAGAGGCTGTAGCCGCTGTCGTACGCAGCCTTAGCGGCGGCGGGCATGACGGTTTTGTACAGGTCGTCAAACTTTTGCTTGTCTGCGTCTTTGAATTCGACGGTTTTCATGAGCAGCAGCATCTCGGCGGCGCTCTCATACTGTTTTTTACCGGCCTGATCCTCTATATTGTAAAGCCTGATAACCGATTTGTAATAGTCCACCGCCTGGCCCGCCGCTTCCTTGTCCTTCTGTAGCAGCTCGTATTTGCCGTTCAATTCCGCATACATCGTTTTATACTGCTGAAGCTCCTGCCCGGAGCTGTCGGCGACATCCCCGGTATTTGCCGGAACATCCTCGCTCTTTCCGGGGGCGGAATTCAGCAGCGTTATGGCCGCAACGAGCAGCACGCCGGCCGCAAATCCGGCAAGTATTCTCAACAGGTTATGAAATTGGGCTTTTTTGTCATCCGCCGGAGGGGCTTCCTTTACCGGAGCCTTATCGCCGCCTGCCGCGGCGGCAGGCTTCCTTCTCGCCTTCGTCCTGCCGGCGGGGGTATCCTCTCCCGAATTCAGCTGACTCAGATATTTCATGGCCTTAACGCTGTTGTTCTCGGCCTTTATGACCTTTTCGAAAACCTCCGAGGCCTTTGTGTTATCGTTTATATAGCTGTAGCATATGCCGAGCAGGTTCATGGCCTCGTAAAAATGCGGGTTCATGGAGGTGGCTTTTTTCAGTTCTATGATCGCAATATCCTCGCTGCCGGAGCGGAGGCTCTCTATAGCCTTATTGTAAAGTATAACGGAATTCCTTATGTTGTCGGAAATATCGGCCTCATTCTGGGCAATATCTTTCAGGTTAATCGTATTATAATCCTGCAATTCCAGTTTCAGGTCAATCAACTCATTACACCCCCACAGCTACAGGCCGTAAAAATCCCTCACAGCCCCGATATAATAAAGCGAACCGAATGCGCAGATAACCTCGTCGGGCGCAACTGACGCCAGGCTTGTCCTTACAGCCTCTTCAATTGTATCACTAACCCGCACGTCATTACAATAGGTACTTACAGCATCTGCCAGCACTGCCGCGGGCAGCGCCTTTGCGCTGTTCGGAGTGACGGTTATTATCCGCGTGCACCGTGTAATGACGGTCCGGGCCATTGTCCTGTAATCCTTGTCGTTCGACACGCCCATGATAAACGACAATTTCCTGTCCGGAAAATAATCGTCCAGGGCATTTCTGAGGACTCTCGCGCCTTCTTCATTGTGCGCGGCATCGATCATCAGCAGCGGCTCGCGGCTCAGTATCTCAAGCCTGCCGGGCCATTTTGCGTTTGCGAGTCCCCTGCGCAGGGCGGCCTCGGTTATGCGCCAGCCCTTCTTCATGAGCAGCTCCGCGGCTTGTACGGCCACGGAGGCATTTTTCAGCTGATGCCTTCCGAGAAGAGAGATCCTCAGATCATGACGGCCTTCAAAGCTGAAGGTCTGTCCGTCTAATCCAAAGCTATGAGACCTAAGGCCGGAGAACCCGGCAACCTGATGCTTTGCCCCTCTCTCGGCGCAAATCCTCCCGAACACCTCTTCCACTTCGGCGTCCTGCCCGTATGTCAGGACATCCCCGCCGGGCTTGATGATCCCTGCCTTCTCAAAGGCGATCTGGGGCAGCTCGGAGCCAAGCCACTCGGTGTGATCGCGGCTGATCGTCGTTATGACCGCCAGGTCGGGTGTTTCTATGATATTTGTGGAATCAAACCTGCCGCCCAGCCCGACTTCCAGAACGACGATATCGCATTTCATCTCGTAATAATACTGAAAAGCCACAGCCGTAACGATCTCGAACTCCGTGGGATGGTTCTCGCCCATCTTCAGCATCCTGTCGGCCTTCTCCTTTACAAACGAGGTGATCCTTGCAAGATCGCCGCTTTCTATCTCCGTACTGCCGATTTTTATCCTCTCGGTAAACCTCTGGATATACGGCGAGGTATATATGCCCACCTTATAGCCCGACTCCATCAGTATGCTGCTTATGAAAGCGACGGTGGAGCCCTTGCCGTTCGTGCCTGCGACATGCACGAACCTGAGCTTTTTCTGGGGATCTCCCATCAATTCCAGTAAAATGCCTATATTATGCAGGCCGAGCTTGCTCCCGAACTTGAGTGTCCCGTGTATATAAGCAAGAGCTTCGTCGTAATTCATGCATTCGCTCCGCAGCATTTTTTATATTTTTTACCGCTGCCGCACGGGCACGGGTCGTTCCTGCCGACCTTGTCGCTGCTCCTTGCCGCCGGCTTTTTCGGCTCGTCGTCACCGTGGCTTGCGGCGAGCGGCTCGGCGACCTTTTCACGCTTGGGCGCGTGCTCGCGGTCCAGACGGGAGCGCATGATAAGCCTGATGGCGTCCTGCTGGATATTTTTTATCATCTCTTCGAACATCTCGAAGCCTTCGAATTTGTATTCGATGACCGGATCGCGCTGGGCATAGCCGCGCATTCCTACTCCGTACTTCAGCTGGTCCATGGCGTCGATGTGGTCCATCCATTTTTCGTCGACCGACCTCAGCAGCACGACTCTCTCAAGCTCGCGCATGAGCTCGGGGCCGAATTCGGCCTCCTTGGCCTCATATGCCTTCACGGCCGCTTCCAGCATGATTTCCTTCAGGTCTTCCTTGACGACGGATTCGAGATCCGCCCTTGCCTCGTTAAGCGCGCCCTTCGGCAGGAAAATGCCCTCGGCGTATGCCGTCATGCCGTCCCAGTCCCAATAGTCCGGATGCGGGCTTTCGGCGCAGTAGGTGGTGATTATGCCGTCCACAAAGCCCTCCAGCATTTTGATGAAGGAATCCCTGAGGTTTTCGCCGTTGAGCACCTGTTTTCTCTGGGCGTATATGACTTCCCTCTGCTTGTTCATTACGTCGTCGTACTGTAAGACATGCTTCCTTATGTCGAAGTTCTTGCCCTCGACCTTGCGCTGCGCGTTCTCAATGGCGTTGGAAAGCATCCTGTGCTCTATCGGCTGGTCATCCTCAAGCCCGAGGGCGTTTACGATTGCCGTCAGCCGCTCGGAGCCGAAGAGCCTCATAAGATCGTCCTCCAGCGATATATAGAACCTTGAGGAGCCGGGGTCGCCCTGACGTCCGGAACGTCCTCTCAGCTGGTTGTCTATACGCCTTGATTCGTGCCTTTCGGTGCCGATGATATGAAGGCCTCCGGCGGCTACGACCTTTTCCCTCTCCTCGTTCGTATGCTTCTTATATTCTTCATAAAGCTTACTGAAGATCGATCTGGCGTTCAGTATCTCCTCGTCGTCGGTCTCGTTGAAGCTGTTCGACAGGTTTATAAGCTCCTCGTCAAAGCCCTGCTTCCTCATCTCCTGCTTGGCCATGAACTCGGCGTTGCCGCCCAGCACGATATCCGTGCCTCGTCCGGCCATATTCGTAGCTATCGTGACGGCTCCGAATTTACCTGCCTGGGCGATGATTTCAGCTTCCTTGTCATGGAACTTGGCATTGAGCACCTGATGCTGTACGCCGCGTTTTTTAAGCATACTGCTGAGCAGTTCAGACTTTTCGATGGATATGGTGCCTATCAATACCGGCTGGCCCTCTTTGTGCCTTTCTACGATTTCATTTATGACGGCGTTGAACTTTCCGACCTCGTTCTTGTATACGCAGTCGGGATTGTCGATCCTTACCATTTCCATATTTGTGGGTATGACGATTACGTCCAGCTTGTAAATGGTCTGGAATTCCTGCTCCTCAGTCTGGGCGGTACCGGTCATTCCGGACAGCTTGTCATAGATCCTGAAATAATTCTGGAAGGTGATGGTCGCCAGGGTTTTGCTCTCCCTCTCCACCTTGACGTTTTCCTTCGCCTCAATGGCCTGGTGGAGGCCGTCGCTGTACCTTCTGCCGTACATCAGCCTGCCGGTGAATTCATCCACGATGATGACTTCACCTTCCTTGACCACATATTCCTTGTCCCGCTTCATCAGGCCGTGCGCCTTCAGGCCCTGGTTTATATGGTGGGAAATCGTCATGTTCTCGGAATCGGAGAGATTTTCAATGCCGAAGAACTGCTCCGCCTTTTTGACGCCCCTCGCCGAAAGAACAGCGGTATGGGCTTTCTCATCCACGATATAGTCGGCGTCCACCTCGTCGTCGTGCTGCTTGTCGTCGGTCTGGGTATAGACCTTCACCTTCAGCCTGCTCACAAAGGAGTTTGCCCGCTTGTAAAGGTCCGTGGACTTGTCGCCCGCACCCGATATGATAAGGGGCGTCCTGGCTTCGTCTATCAATATGCTGTCGACCTCGTCGACGATGGCGTAATGCTGCCCTCTTTGGACCATATCGTCCTTGTATATGACCATGTTGTCCCTGAGGTAGTCGAAGCCGAACTCATTGTTGGTGCCGTAGGTTATGTCGCTGTGATACGCCTTTCTTCTCTGTTCATTGTCCAGATCGTGTACGATAAGTCCCACCGTGAGTCCGAGGAAGTTGTATATTTTGCCCATCCATTCGCTGTCGCGCCTTGCCAGGTAGTCGTTGACGGTTACGACGTGCACGCCCTTTCCTTCCAGCGCGTTTAGATAAACCGGCAGCGTAGCGACCAGCGTCTTACCTTCACCGGTTTTCATCTCGGAGATCCTTCCCTGGTGCAGGACGATGCCGCCGATGAGCTGCACCCTGAAATGCCGCATTCCAAGCACTCTTCGGGAGGCCTCCCTGACGACTGCAAAGGCCTCCGGGAGTATGTCGTTCAGTGTTTCCTCCTCCGCAAGCCTTCCCTTGAATTCGGCTGTTTTGGCCCTGAGCTGCTCGTCGGTAAGCTCCTTGAGCTTCGGTTCGAATTCTTCTATCTCATCCACGATGGGCATTATTCTTTTTAATTCCCGCTTGCTATAAGAGCCGATAATTTTTTCAATAACATCCTTAATCATTGTCCTATTTACCTCCATCATCCCTATAAATACAATTCCGAAGTTTCCGAAAAAAATACTGTTTTATAAGGCCGGAGGTGAAATATCGGCGCCGCTTGAGATCATATTATCGTTATAAGCGGTTAAAATGGGCGTTATACAGGATAGGAAGGCTTCGCCGGCCCCGCAGGCCGGGCTGTCCCCCGTGCTGTAACAGATATGCTGCTCCAGGCTTTTTACGCGTATAACCTCTCCAAGCGGGACGAGAGCGCTGACAAAAAACCCGGGGACGGCTTTTGCCAGGGCTATTTCATGCGCGGCAGCGGCTTCGGCCCCTGCGAGCCACTTTTCTCCGCACAGGTTCAAAAGGCTTTCCGGAGAAAGCTTTTCCGATATATCCGGTAGTTCGCTGGCAGCGCCCTTTGATGCGAGCGCCGAAAATATGAGCAAGCCTATAAAAAGCTTCCTTAGCAACCTTATCTTCCTTTCTCTTCCAGCCTGTCAAGTATCGCCCTATAGCCGTCGGCTCCGTAATTCAGGCATCTGTTGACCCTGCTGATGGTGGCCGTGCTGGCGCCGGTCTTTTCGCTTATTTCGGTATAGGTCCTGCCGGCCTTCAGCATCTTGGCGACTTCCAGTCTTTGCGCCATCGCCTTTATTTCAGAAACGGTGCATATGTCCTCAAAAAAGTTATAGCACTCATCTGGGCCTTCAAGCAGGAGAATGGCCTCAAACAGCCTATCCGTAAATTCATCCCGTATTTTGGAATTCATATTTGCTTACACTCCCAAAGCCCTGCGGCAATTAAAACTTCAGCGCGTTAAAATATCGATGTATTCTGTTTCTGAAACTACAATATCAGCTTTTTCCGCCTTAGTCAACAATATCGTATTTTCAATACATATGTAGGCTTTGGAAGCAGTGTGTGGTATAATGTGAGGGGACACATCTTTCCCGCCGACAGGCCGAACGTTGAGATATGTCCCTTTTGATGCTGAAGGGATTTAATTTGAATATAGAGGTGGAGACGTTATGGATATTACTGTTGTCAAAGTCGGAACAAAGGCCGGGCTGGCGGATTTCATCAGGATGCCCTGGAGCATTTACAGGGGGAATAAATGCTGGGTGCCGCCGCTGATCAAGGATATGAAGGAGACCCTGGACGAGTCCAGGAATCATACCATGGGCAAGATCGACCATGCCATGTTCCTTGCCGTGCTGGACGGAAAGGCCGTAGGCAGGATATTCACGGGCATCGACTCCAACCTGAACAGCAAAAAGAACATGAAAATGGGCTTCTTCTCGCTTTTCGAGTGCATTGACAGCGGGGAAGCCTCCAATCGCCTGTTCGACGCCGCATTTGCCTGGTTCCGCGAAAAGGGCGTTGACAACGTGATAGGTCCCGTTTCGCCTACCGGCACGGACGGCGACGAATACAAGGGCCTTCTTATCGACTGCTTCGACAGGCCGCCGGTGATAATGAATTCCTACAATCCGGAATACTATAAAAGGCTGATTGAGCAATACGGCTTTGAGAAGGACTACGACGTCTTTGCCTACTATATGGAAAAGGATATGATATTCAAAAAGGACCCTGCAAGGGTGATAGAATACGCGCAGAAGAGGTACGGCTTCAGGGTGGATAAAATTAATCTCAAGGATATCGAGGGGGAAATCAAAGCCATCAAACACGTTCTCGACCTCGCTGTCCCGGATGAATGGCCCGACCTTGTGGCCCCGTCGCTCGAAGAGGTCAGGGAAATGGCTAAAAAACTGCTGAGCTACGCAGACTCCGACCTCATAGTGATAGCGCGCAGCGGGGATGAGCCGATAGGCTTCGCGCTGGCGCTTCCCGACTACAATCAGGTGTTGATCCGCCTGAACGGCAGGATTACTCCACTGGCAGCCGTCAAATACATGTGGTACAAGCGGAAGATAAACAGCGCGAGGGTTTTTGTGATGTTTGTGGTCCCTTCCTACAGGAGCAAGGGAGTGTCTTTCGCCATCTATTACCGCGTATTCAAAAACGGCACCGATAAGGGCTACACCTGGGGCGAGGGCTCCACGATCGGCGAGACGAACCACCGTATGCGCGCCGACATCGAGGGCTTCGGAGCACAGCGCTACAAGACCTACAGGATTTTCAAGAAAAGCGTGTGAACGACCGGCCCCGATAAACGTGAGTGATATATTTGAAATATAAACAAAGAGGTGATTCAGATATGAAGGTCGTCGCAGTTATGGGAAGCCCGCGCAGGGACGGACGTTCGAACACACTGATACGGGAGTTTTTAAGAGGAGCCGGGGATGCAGGCCATGAGACCGTCGTATACAATGTCAACGAAATGAACATCCGTGGCTGCCAATCCTGCTATACATGCAAAAACAGCAATTGCGACTGCATCCTGCAGGATGATCTCAAGGATTATTGGAAGACACTTCATGAAGCCGACGCCCTTATCGTCGGAGCGCCAAACTACGCCGGCAGCGTATGCGGACAGATGATAACCTATATGAACAGGCATTACTGCCTCCTCGACAAGGATTGGAA
>JAEZJL010000105.1 GCA_023415815.1 Bacillota bacterium
ATGCTGGTTCCCATTCCTGATTTGATGCCGTGGTTGACGCAGGGGGAATATGCGATGATAAGCGAGGGGCCTTTGTAGCTCTCCGCCTCCGCTATGGCCTTTATGGTCTGGTTCATGTTGGCCCCCATGGCGATCTGCGCCACATATACATAGCCGTAGCTGATCGCCATCATGCCGAGGTCCTTCTTCCTTACCTTTTTGCCTGCTGCCGCGAACTTTGCCACCGCGGCGGTCGGCGTGGATTTCGAGGATTGGCCGCCCGTGTTGGAATAGACCTCGGTGTCCATGACGAAGAGATTGACGTCGTCGCCCGAGGCGAGGACGTGGTCCACGCCGCCGTAGCCGATGTCGTAAGCCCAGCCGTCGCCGCCGAGTATCCATACGGATTTCTTGACCAGGAAGTCCTTTTTCTCCATTATTTCGCTTAAGGCTTTATCGCTGCCGCAGTCATAGCCTCTCAGGGCTTCAACTACGGCTGCGGACGCGGCTTTCGAGGCGTCGCCCTCCTCCGATGAAGCCAGCCACAGGCGGAAGGCGTCCTTTATATTCTCGGGGATGCCGCTGTCCAGCGCGCTTTTCATCAAATCGGCCAGGCGCTCGCGTAGCTGCCTTACGCCGAGGTACATGCCGTAGCCGTACTCGGCGTTGTCCTCGAAGAGCGAGTTCGCCCAGGCCGGCCCTTTGCCCGCGGCGTTTGTGGTATAGGCGATGGACGGCGAGCTTGCGCCCCAGATAGAGGAGCAGCCGGTTGCGTTAGCGATCATCATGCGGTCGCCGAAGAGCTGGGTGAGCAGCCTTATATAAGGAGTCTCGCCGCAGCCGGGGCAGGCTCCGTTGAATTCCAGAAGGGGTGTCGCAAACTGGCTTCCCTTGAGCGTCTTCGGGTCCATCAGGCCCTCTTTGGCCGTGACCGTCAGGGCAAATTCCCAGTTGTCGGCCTGCGCGGGTATTTCCTGCTCCGCAGGCTTCATAACAAGGGCCTTGTCGGCGACCGGACATACGTCGGCACAGTTTCCGCAGCCTGTGCAGTCCAGGGGGCTGACCTGCACCCGGAACCTGTAATTCTCAAAGCCTTTTCCCGCGGCCTTCCTGGTTTCGAATGTCCCGGGGGCCCTTTGGGCCTCGTCCGCATCCAGCAGAAACAACCTGACCGTGGCATGCGGGCAGACATATGCGCATCTTCCGCACTGGATACACGTATCGGGCTGCCACTGCGGGAGCATGACCGCGATGCCGCGCTTTTCGTAAGCGGTCGTGCCGAGGGGATGCGCGCCGTCCTCCATACCCCTAAAGGCGCTGACCGGAAGCTCGTCCCCCTCGTGCCTTGCCATGGGGCGCTGGATTCTTTTTATAAAATCCGGTTCCGCCTTCACCGGCAGCTCCTCGTCTGCGGCGCGTGCCCATGCCTCGGGGATCTCCACCTGCTTCAGGGCGGAAAGGCTTCCGTCGACGGCCTGATTGTTCATATCCACGATTTTCCTGCCTTTTTTGCCGTAGGTCTTCTCGATGGATTTCTTAAGGTAACCGACCGCTTCATCGACGGGTATCACACTGGCGAGCTTGAAAAATACGGTCTGCATGATCATGTTGATTCTGTTTCCCAATCCTATTTCAGAGGCTATTTTCACGGCGTCTACCGTGTAAAAGCTTATGTTGTTAGCTGCGATATACCTTTTCATGGCGGCGGGCAGGTTTTCCTCAAGCCCCTCCATGTCCCAGGGGCAGTTCAGCACAAATATTCCGCCGGGCTTGAGCCCTTTCAGCAGGTCGTAATTATAGAGGAAGGCCTTGTTGTGGCAGGCGGTATAATCGGACTTGTAGACGAGATACGGGGACCGGATTGGCTTTTTTCCGAACCTGAGATGGGAGACGGTGGTACCGCCCGATTTTTTGCTGTCGTAGAAAAAATAGCCCTGCACGAAAAGCCCGGTATTGTCGCCTATGATTTTAATGGCGGATTTATTGGCGCCCACGGTGCCGTCGGAGCCAAGCCCCCAGAACTTGCAGCTGATGGTGCCCTCCGGAGTCGTTTCGGGGATATCCTTTTCCGGGAGCGAGGTTCCGGTGACGTCGTCCACGATGCCGATAGTGAAGCCGTCCCTGGGATTCGCGGCTGCAAGATTTTCAAACACCGCGGCGATGTGCGACGGGCGGGTGTCCTTGGAGCCCAGGCCGTATCTGCCGCCCACGATCAGGGGTTTTTCCCGGGGAACGCCGTCCAGGACCTTTGAAACATCCAGATACAGCGGCTCACCCGGCGCGCCCGGCTCCTTGGTCCGGTCCAGGACTGCAATTCTTTTGACGGTTTTCGGCAGCGCTTCAAGGAAATATTTCGGAGAGAAGGGCCTGTACAGGTGCACCCTGAGGGCGCCTGCCTTCCTGCCCTTTGAATTGAGGTAATCCACGGTCTCGTTGACCGTGTCGCATATCGAGCCCATTGCGACTACGATCTGCTCGGCGTCCGCAGCTCCATAGTAATCGAAGAGCTTGTAGCTTCTGCCGGTGATCCGCTCCAGATCCTTCATGCAGCCGTATACAATATCCGGAACGGCGTCGTAGAACCTGTTTGCCGCCTCCCGCCCCTGGAAATAGATATCCGGATTCTGAGCGGTGCCCCTGGCGACAGGATGCTCGGGATTCAGAGCCCGCCTCCTGAAATCGTCTACAGCCTCCATGTCCAGGAGGCCTGCCAGCTCGTCATAGCCGACCACGGCTATTTTCTGATATTCGTGGGACGTCCTGAACCCGTCGAAGAAGTGTATGAACGGCAGGCGGGACTTTATTGCGGACAGATGGGCGACACAGGCCATATCCAGTACCTCCTGCACATTGGAGGAGGCAAGCATGGCTGCGCCCGTCTGCCTGCACGCCATCACGTCCTGATGGTCCCCGAATATCGAAAGCGCATGCGCGGCAACCGCCCTGGCCGTCACGTGCAGCACTCCAGGAAGCAGCTCTCCGGCCATCTTGTACAGGTTGGGGATCATGAGCAGCAGGCCCTGCGATGCGGTATAGGTGGAGGTGAGAGCTCCGGCTGCCAGCGAGCCGTGCATGGCTCCGGCTGCTCCTGCCTCGGACTGCATTTCCACCACCTTTACGGGCTGCCCGAAGATGTTTTTCTTGCCATGGGAGGACCATTCGTCCACGGCCTCGGCCATCGGGGAGGAGGGAGTTATCGGGTAGATGGCGGCCACCTCCGTGAACGCATACGAGGCGTATGCGGCGGCCTGGTTGCCGTCCATTGTTTCCATTTTCATTTAAAAGCACTCCTTTAATTGATTTCTTACTTTTGTATTATTTCTTATTATGCTTTTTAAATGTATGGCGGCAGGCCGGGACTGAAGTCCGGGACAGCGGGTAAAATCCGGCGGGACATAATTCCAAATAAAATCCACTAATACAATAATTTTAGAATACTTCATCCTTTAATAAGGTGTTAAGCTATAACCGATGGGAGGTTTCGCGGCATCAGGCCGCCGCCGGGGGAATTCGTCCATTGCTTCACGGATAGAATCCCGCTGCGGCAGAGTGGCTGACGGATGTTATGCCCGGGTTGAATACCCTTGCCTTTTTTCTATAGCGCACACAGGATTAATACGGCATTTGTCGAATTATTGTACAAAACATTACTCCAAGGAGAGTTAATATGCTTGGTATTCTTGTTGTCGACGACGAACCAAGGCATCGTACGGGATTGGCAAATATGCTGAGAAGGCTCAGACCCGCGTATAGAGTATCCGAAGCAAGAAACGGCGCCGATGCCCTGCAGTTTGTGGAAAAAAATCCTGTTGATATCATCATTACCGATATAAAAATGCCCATTATGGACGGCTTAAAGCTTATCGAGAACCTCGGGCAAAGGGTCAAGGACATCAAAATCATCATTTTGAGCGCATACGGATATTTTGAATATGCGCAGAAGGCCATTGCGCTCGGCGCCTTTGACTATCTGCTCAAAACGCTCGACGAGTCGAAGGTGATCGACATGCTCAACAGGGTGGAAACGGAAATCAAGCGCAAAAGCGAGGAACTGAGAGAAAAGGAAAGTCTGAAAAGGCAGCTCGACAACACGTTCCCCGTTTTTCTCGAGCTTCAGCTGAACAAATGGATCAAGGGCAATCTGACCGTGAGCGAATTGAACGAGATTGCGTCCATCTTCCCCTATAAAGGCCTTGGAACGGTTATAGTGACCCGGCTCGGAAATATCGGCGGCTTGTGTGATTGTCTGACGTGCGACGAGACCAACGAAGTATTGCTGAATATCAAGTACTGGATAAAGGAGGCTCTGGAAGCCATAGGACATTCCATATCCTTTTTCTATCAGGACGACAAACGGCTTATGATCACCGTCCTGAACACCTCAAAGGCTTTCGACCTGTTATCCGGTGAAAATAGGGCAAGGCTCAACGGGTTTATTGAAAATTTAAAAATCGATTACGGCATCGATGCGGTCGTTGCCTTCGGGGGAGAAAGCCGGAACATTTTCGAGGACATAGAAACCGCCTATAAAGAGGCTGTTGCGGCCCTGGAGGCGAGATTTTTCCTGGAAGGGGAGAGCCTGCTTTCCTATGCTGTTATTAAAAGCGGCAGCTGCAAGCAGGTATTTATCAGGCCGAATGAGGCGGTGAGCCTGTCGAACGCCATAGTGAAGCTCTGCAGGGACGAAGCCTTCGGCATCCTTGAAGGCATAAATAAAAGAATACTTGATTCAGGTATTCCCGAGCCTCATAAATACAGGGATTTGATGGTGCATATGCTTCTGAACCAGGTGGACGCCGTCCAGAATATCATTTTCCGGGAGAAGTTCTATCAGCTGACCGAAATGATAAACTCCGGATTAAAGCAGTGCGGCAGCTTTTCAGAGCTGGATACGGAAATAAAGCAGGTCGTGTCCGGGATTATCGACGCGCTGAACGAGCACAAATGCAAAAAGAACGACGTGGTTATGGAAAAATGCATTGATTATATCGAAAAGAACTATGCGGAGGAGCTGTCGCTGGAAAAGGTTGCGGAAATGTTCTTTTTTAACCCCAGCTATTTCAGCACGCTGTTCAAGAGCCGGACGCAGATCAATTTCAGCCAGTACCTTCTCAGCGTGAGGCTGAGGAAGGGCAGGGAGCTGCTGGAGAAAACCGACTGCAAGGTATATGAGATTGCCGCCAAAATAGGCTATAAGGACGCCAAATATTTCAACAGGGTGTTCAAGAAGGAGTTTGGCATGACGCCGGATGAATACAGGCGGATCTAGCTCCGGCTCTAGGAGGAAATATGCTGTTTACACGGCGTTTATTTTCCCGTTTTCTGGATTTGAAGCTCAGGACGAAGCTTATAACATCCTACATTTTTTTGATAGCCGTGCCGACGGTGATCATAGGCTATGTCAATTACAGTACCAGCTCGGATATCATTTTAAACACCACAAGGCAGAATATATACGAAATAGTGAAAAAGGACAACCAGATCATTGATATCAAGCTCAATCAGATTCAGGAGAGCACCCAGAGGCTGATTCTTGACAAGGACCTTTACGAGGTATTCTCCAAAGCCGAGTCAAACGACGATTATGAGCTCATAAAAATGGACAAGGCCGTATCCGGGATTCTGGACAAGTATTTTTCCCAGTACCTTGACGTATACTCAACCTATATGGTGACAAGCTATTTTCGATTCGGCAAAAGCAATTACTTTTTTGCAAACGGGGAGGCTTTCAGCGGGACGATCCTGTATTCCAGCGCCCAGGAGGCCATGGGGAAGCTGCAATGGGTCCCCACCTACGATGTCAAGGATATGTTCAGGATAGATAAGGCCAACAACCTCGGCATTGATTATCCCAGGATGTTTTCAGCCGTCAAGCAGTTGAACATCGTCACGATCGAGACCTTCGGCTCCTTCAGCCAGGCGTGGAATTCGCAGACTGCCTTTGAGATGAAGAGCCTGGACAGCGGCGTCGAGCGTCCGGTCCTTGTCATCAATTTCGACAAGGCGGTGCTCGATAAGATTTTCAAGGAATCGGTGAAAATAAAGGATTCCGAATATTACGTCCTGAGCAGGGACGGGAGCGCCATCGCCAGCTCGGAGGAATCCAGGGCGGCGTCCGTTTACAGGCCCGTATGGCTGGAAAAGGCGGCTGCGACGGGAAGCGGCAATATCATAACGGAGGTAAACGGCGTTAAAATGCTGATCTGCTTCGACACGCTCAACACCACCGGATGGATCTCTGCAATCGCCACGCCTGTAAAGAGCATATTGAGCACGCTTCCCCGGGTAAGCTACTATACCCTTTATCTGGGCCTGGCGCTTACACTGATCGCCATACTTCTTTCCTTCATTATATCCGGCTGGATCGCGAAGCCGCTCAAAAAGCTCATTATTGGAATAAA
>JAEZJL010000116.1 GCA_023415815.1 Bacillota bacterium
ATGTGACAGCGGCTTTTCCCTGTCTGTTCAGCTCCCACAAATACTGTTTGCAGATTTCTTCAAATACACCGCCCATAAAGGAAGTAATTTGCGGTGCAATTTTTTTATAAACTAGATCGGTGAGGCCACGATTGATTACAGCCAGGTTATCCGGTACAAAGCGATACCAGAATCGGAACATGGAATCTTCCAGAACATAAATTGTTTTGCGCGAGCTTTCTGTTCCGAACGGCATTTCTTTTTTTACAATACCAAGAGATATGAGCTTATGCAGATAGCTTGTTGCAAGCCCTGTATCAAGCCCTGTTTTGGAACAGATCTCCGACATTCTGGAAGAGCCTGTGGCAATCGCTTTTATAATTGAATTATACTGGGCGGGGTCACGGCATTCCTGCTTAATTAAATTTGTGGGTTCTTCAAATAAATATGCGTTTGGCACTAAGAAATTTGATTTGATATTTTCTTCAACACTGAGATTGTCGTTCATAAGCGACATATAAAGAGGCACGCCGCCTGTTATGCCATAAATGACCGCCAGATCGGTGATGCTGAATTTACTGTAATAGTTCTTTATTTCAAAGAATTCGAACGGCGTAATTATATATTGACAGGTACGTCTGCCAAAAAGAGGGCTCTTATAGCCAAGCACCTGATTTTCCATAAATGAAAGGGAAGAACCGCATAGAATCAAGAACATTTTTGAGGTGTCCTTATTCCTGTCAATCAAAATCTGCAAAATCGACGAGAGTGCTATATAACTGCCTGCAATGTAAGGATATTCATCAATTACAAATACGATTCTACGCCTTTCTGCTATTTTAAAAGCAGTTTCCAAAGCCTCCTGAAAACCTGAAAAGCTTGATGAGGTATCCGCAAAATCCTGTGATATAGAGTAAATGCTTTTGCTCAGCCCTTCAAGATTTTCCTTTTCGTTGCCTTCAATACCTGTATAGAAAATGGCTTCTTTGTCTTTGACAAACTCATTGATAAGAGTGGTCTTACCTACACGGCGGCGGCCATATATAACGGCAAACTCAAACTTGGCATTATTATAGCGTTGGTTTAAATTATCGAGTTCAATTTTTCTTCCTATGAACATGAGAGTACCTCCGAAAACCTGCTCCACATTAGGTCAATTATACATTACTTAATTATACTTGACTAATGTCTGGGTGTCAATAATTTCCTGATTTATGCTGCATTTTAATAATCCTGTGATTACATCAGGGGAGAGGGACATGTGACACTTCGGTACCTGATGTGGTAACAAGATGGTGCTTTCTCTCGCCGATAAACGACAGAATGGATGAACCCTATTTTGTGAGGGGATGCGGCTACCCGTACAAAGGCGTCCATACGTTTATACCATATGAAAAAACTCAATCGAACAATGCTTAAGCTTTAAGCATATTATTTGACACAGATATGTACAAACAAATTGCAATTTAGCAGAGCATAAATTTACGCCCCGATGCAAAAAGCTGCCCACAAAACGCTTTGTCGGCAGCTTTTAAGACCCCTCGGGGCCTATTTTTTTACGGCTTCCTCGTTTTCGCAGGCCGGCTTGTGCATAAAGAACTTGGGCTCCGCAAGCTTATCCTGGACGATCCTCAGGGTTTCTCCGAAGCGCTGGAAATGGACTATTTCGCGTTGCCTGAGGAACTTGAGCGGCTCGAGGAGATCCGGGTCGTCGGTTAGATTCATGAGGTTTTCGTAGGTCGCGCGCGCTTTCTGCTCCGCTGCCAGGTCCTCTGTCAGATCCGCGATAGGGTCGCCCTTGGACGCGATATAAGCCGCCGTAAACGGATGCCCTGATGCGCTTACGGGATATACCGCATGGTCGTGGTCGGTGTAATAGGCGCCAAGCCCGGCCTGCTCAAGAACCTTTGGCGGGACTCCCTTGCAGAGCTGGAATACCATAGTTCCAATCATTTCCAAATGAGCAAGCTCCTCAGTCCCTATATCGTTCAGCGTGGCCTTTGCGACTTCCAGCGGCATGCTGAACCGCTGGCTCAGGTATCGCAGCGAAGCCCCTAGTTCGCCATCCGGCCCGCCGTACTGTGTAATGATATATTTTGCCATTTTGGGATTACAGGTTTTTATCTTTATCGGGTACTCCAGTTTTTTTTCATAAACCCACATCTGCAAAACCTCCTTTTCACTGCATTTCCCACGGCCATGGGTTGTTTATCCACGGCCAGGGGTATGTCTTTGATGCCGCTGCCGTCAAAGGCCCGTACATCTGCTCGAAATAATCGCGAAGCTGATTGGCCCTCTGCACGGAAAAGATATAAATCATCAGCGCCCTGCAGTCGCAAGGATGCGTATTCAGGTACAAATGCAGGTCTATTGCGGTAAAATCGGCAGCCATGACATCCTTCAGCAATTTTTCTCTCGCAGTATCCATATCAACACCTCCAATACAATAGGATTAAATTCATGCATCTACCGTATACTCGGCTTCCGTCCCATAGGGCCAGTCGAGCTCGGGAAATACGGTACCCTGTTCAAGCGCCGTCTCGGGCGGATACATGCAAACCAGGCATTGAAATGGTACGTAGGCGTGTGCCAGCCTTGCGCCGATTATGGGTTGGGGGTAGTAATACTGAATCTTGCACATATCAAAGCATTCGTTCTCTTTCATCGGACTCCCTCCAATATGATCCGCTAAAAAAACATTCATACAGCTTATTTTATATAATATTCATGTTTACATAAATATGTTCTTCCCGGTTATGGATTAATAATACGGGTAATTGTGATACGGAAGCGATGAGTTGCTTATTATAATTGCATGAGCTAGAATATATGTAATTCAAAAAAGAGGCAAGAGGTGTTTTATGAGTAACGGCTTCAGGCTCGCCGCCTGCCAGATGAAGGTGGCGGGGAACAGGGAGGAAAATACGGCGAAGGCTTTGCTGATGCTGGAAAGGGCGGCTCAGGGAAAGGCTGATGTAGCAGTGCTGCCGGAAATGTTCAACTGTCCCTACGGAAGCGGCAGGTTCAGGGAATATGCACAGAAGGCAGCGGAAAGCGCTTCTCTGAAAGCGGTGTCGGAAAAGGCTGCTGAGTTGGGTATATATGTGTTCGCAGGCTCTATTCCGGAAGAGGAGGAAGGGCGCGTATACAATACGTGCTTTGCCTTCGGCAGGGACGGAGGCTTGATTGGAAGACACCGGAAGCTCCATCTGTATGACGTGCATATAGAAGGCGGAATAAGCTTCAAGG
>JAEZJL010000141.1 GCA_023415815.1 Bacillota bacterium
GGCCTGAACTGACCGTCGGCAAGAGAACAATAAGGAGCGGGGGTCGTCTCAATGTTGAGGCGGCCCCCGACTCATGATGTTCCCGACATGGGCGATATCTTGACGGTGAAAGTCCTATAAGATATTATCGGGAGAAAAGGGGGCTTGGAGAAGCGACCTGAGTTTTACAGGCCAGGGTATGACGTAATGCTTAAAGCCGCTCAGTTTAACGAGGTCATCATAAACAGCTTTATTGAGTATTCACCGCATAAAATATTACCTTGACACGCATAGTAGTACGCTATATAATATACTTGCGGAGGTGAGGCAATGGTAGATCCGAAAATATCATCCGATCTGATAAGGGGACATATAGATACGATCATACTGAAGCTCCTGACCGAAGGAGACAGGTACGGCTATGAGATAAGCAAGCTTGTATATTCCGCTTCAAATGGCGAATACGAGCTGAAAGAGGCTACGATGTATTCGTGCTTGAAAAGGCTGGAGCAGGAAGGAAATATCATCGCTTACTGGGGTGACGAGACTCAGGGCGGCCGGAGAAGGTATTACCGTATAACGGAAAAAGGGAAAACAACCTATGCCGTTAATAAAAATAATTGGGAGTATGCGAAGCGTATACTTGATCATCTGATTTAAGAAAGGCGGAATTATATATGAATGAGAAACTGAAAAAACACCTGGACGGAGTTTTCCTGCCCTATGGCGATATAAAGGCTGTCAAGGATTTGAAGGAAGAGCTGTCCAACGACCTCCAGGAAAAGCTGAACGACTTGACGGGCGAGGGCTATGACGAGGATACGGCCTATAAAATGACGATTGATTCGATAGGAGATGTATCCGAATTGATCGAAGGCATCAGGGTAAGGACGGGAGAGCTTCAGCAAACAGCCGGTATGGACTTTTCTAAAAGCAATCTGCAGTATTCGGATTTCAAGGGGATAAGCGCGCACGACGGGAAATTCGATTTCAGCGACCTGAGGGGCTCGGATTTCAGCGGTTCCGATCTGAGCAAATGCTCACTGAAGTGCAGCAACCTGGAAAATTCAAATTTTGACGGCGCAAATCTCACCGGCGCGATAATAAGCAAATCAAATCTCAGGGGAGCAAGCTTCAGGGACAGCATCCTGGACGGCGCGGTTTTTGTTTATTCCGAGCTGGCGGGCGTATGCTTCGACAATCAGACGCTCAACGGCACAAGGTTCGATTATTCCGGCCTGAAGCAAACCTCCTTCAGGAATGCGGTATTGAGAAACGCCTCCTTCAAGACCAATGTAAAAAATACGATTTTTGACGGAGCTATCATGGATAAGCCCACTTATGCCGTTTTGAAGGGCTTTAAGGCTAAATTGGACCAGGTGACAGTAATATAAAGGCCAAGAAAAGTTGCCAAAATAGAACGGGTCACCCCGATATAAACAGATACCCCCGGCGAGCTCTGATGCTCCCGGGGGTATCTGTTCTGAGAAACTATGCTGTTGGAACATTCCTACGAAACATACAAAGCTTCGCTATTTGCTGACGGTAATCGGCCCGAAGTTCGGAACCGGGGCGCCTGCGAAGTCGGACAGAATATAATATATTTGTGTTTGATCGTGGAAATTGGAGTAGCTTATTTTTACTTCCGCCGCATTTGCCACTTTGGCATTTAGATAGCTTTCAAGATCGAGGACAACTGTTATGCCCTCTTCGCTGTAATTATTTCTTATAAATCCCCTTGGTATATATGATACGCCGTCAATGCTCAGTGCGAAGTTACAGGCAGCCACTCTATTATATAAAAGAGCACTGTCAGTGAAGGTGATTTCAATACTCTCATCGTTGCTGTTATAAGCTGCTGTAACGCTGCTGTAAGGATTCCCGGAGATTACTTCGCTGAAATCTTCCTTTGTGATGGCGGATACCGCATTGCCTGCGGAGTCCTTTGTATCACCCGGTACGAAACTCCAGGTCAATGTCCCCGGAGAAGAAATCGGACTAAAGCTGAGATAAACATCACAGAAAATTTCATTGTAACTGTAGCTCAGTTCTCTCAAAGTAACTTCGGACTCGCCGTTGTACAGCTTGAACTGCTCCAGGCTTATTGAACTGTCGCCGAACACCTTAATGGCAGGGTAAAAGCCGATGTGCATTTTCCCGGCAGAGGGATTGATATCTGTCGAGTTCACTGCAGCCATAGCGGTAGAGGTGTACATAGTAAATTCTGCAGCCGCATTTCCGGCAAGATCCTTAATTCCTGTCACACGTGGTGTGTATTGTACATTGAGTGTGTTGCCGGAGAGCGCGGAGGATATATCCGCAATACCTCCCGAAAGCGTCAGCTTGACCCATGAATAGGTCGCATTTACAATTTCAACATCAGTTACGGTTACACTATCGATGGAAATATCGTTGTCCAGCAGCTTAAAATCACCAGGAGCCGGAACAGAATCCGTATTAAGATCTTCATACGCATATAAATAGAGAGCATCGTAGGTGTTATTAATAAACGATTCATAAAAACCCGGTAGAGTGGTATCGGCTGATGATGCTGTTTCAGGTTCAATAGTGATGAGCGTTACTGCGCTTGATTTGGTGCCGTTGCTCTGTACAAGCACGAAGCCTACCTTGGCTGGTTGGGATGAGGTAATAATACTGCGGTCTGTTGTATAAGTCATAACACCCGCATCACTTAACAAAAAATAATCATGATCGCTTACCGAGACAATATTACTTTCGGAAGTATTTTCGGCGTTGCCGCTATGTCCATGCAGCACATCTTGTACAGAAGGTGAAAAGTTAGCCGCATTACTCCCGTCAATTATAAAATAGCACTCGATCGGATTCGCCGGCATCTCTTTCAGCTTCACCGAAATCTGCAGCTTGCCGTTGCCCAGAATGCTTACGAGCGGATAGCCGGAATCGAACAGCGGGTCGATGTAGCCGACCTCTATGTTGTCGATTCCCTGCTTGCGGACGACCAGCACGAAGTCCTTCGTTACCGTCGCACTGCCTGCCGTAAGCGTCGCGGTGAGCGTGACCGTAGCATCGGCCGCGTCTTTAGCAGGACGCGTAACGATGCCAGAGATCCCGTCAACGGCTATCACCGCATTGTTTGACACCCACGAGATCGTAATTCCCGGATAAGCCGACAGGCCGCCGGGGAGGGCCATGTTTGTCATGATGCTCTGCTCGTTCGCGTTGGCGCCCTTGATAACATCGAAAGTGAGGGTGTCCCTTGCCTCCGAGAGGATATTGCCGAACTTGGGATAAAGCTTGAGATCGGCTGTTACCGCCGTGCTCCAATCGTACAGCTGCGTAAGTGCAGCGTCTTTATACCAGCCGATGAAGGAGGAGCCGGTTAAAACGGGATCGGCGGGCTTTGCTGCTGCTGAGCCATGGTTGACTGTAAGGCTGCCCGGCATCGCAGCGCCTGTGCCGTTGGCTTCAAAAGTAATGGTATAGGCCTTTATAATCCACTTTGCATAGAGGGTTATATTTCCGGTTACGGTGTCATTGTCGAAATCCCACACGGTTCCTGTACCCTCCGCGTTGTCGTACCAGCCTGCGAAATCATAGGAGATCGACGAGGGGGAAGTGATGGCCGCAGCCTCCCCGTCATAATCGACGGTCTGCGCGGGGATGGATGCTCCTGTCTGGCCGTTCAAATCGAAGGTCACCGTATACTGTGCGGCGGAAATGTTGACGGTAATCGTGACATCCAGTGAAACGGCATTGCTGTTACCCACACTTTCCGGCAGTGTAACGAGGCCGTTTACGTCAACGGTCTGCTTTGCTTTTATTTCAGGATAGTAATCGGCAGAATCGACGTCCCATGTGACCGGCGCCAGTGTGGAGACGTCATTTGTGCCGTCATTTACAACGATAATGATCTGTGCAGGCAAATTCAGTCCGGCTGTTGTCTTGAGCACACCGTTCTCCACTGTTACAGCGCTTGGCGACGTAACGGAAACCAGCTCACCCTCCGCGGCTGCGGACACCCTCACAATAAATGACGCGGTTTTCCCGCCGATGGTGACGGTGACGGTCTGAACGCTTCCGTCTGTCAGCGCGGGGTTATATCCGGCCGTATCGGCGGATGTGACGGACTCGACCCTGGTCGTGCCGTCCGAGTAGGTTCCTACAACGACAAGACCTGTGAGATCAAGCTCTTCTCCCTCAAGGTACAATTGTTTTGCAGGGCTGTGACTGATGGTGATGGAATTAAGTACCGGGGTGACCGTAAGGGTCAAACTTGCCTTAATATTGTTCGGATTGGTATAGCCCGTGACCATGGTCAGCGTACCTTCAAAAGTAAAGGTTCCGCAGACCGACGTATTGGCCGAGGCAGGATTCCATACGACGGCAAAGCTCTTCGTACCGGCAGCGGACAGATTGGCCGTAACCGTTGCAGGCAGCGTATAGGAAGCGTTATGATCAACAGAGATCGTGAGAGCGGCCGCCGAGGTGACCGTCACGGATGTATCCCCGCCGCTGGGACCGCTGGGACCGCCGCCGCCGGGTGCGGAAGGTGCGGCTGGAGCGGTAACATCTCCCTTTCCGGCGCCGGTAATATTTGTCGGTCTGGTCGCAAAGCTTGTGCGTTCGCCGGCGCCTGCGCCCACCTCGGCGGTGGTGATTTTGCCTGTGCCGCCGATTTCGGCGGAGGCGTTCAGGGTGAGTTTGTTAACGCTGCCCGTGAGATTGATTTTAGCCTCTGGGCCGTTATTTGTTATATTATCGAAATTACCTACGAATTCAAAGGTTGAGCCGGCGAGATAATCGCTGGGTATTTCAATTTTGACGAGGGTGCCGTCCTTCAATTCCTGTGTCACCAGAATCGCTCCGGTTTCGAGGACAACAGCGTTGAAGTTGCAGGCTCCCGATGCGACGATGCGCACCTTGTTTTCTCCTTCGTACTTACGTACAATAACGCCGCCTTCAACACGGACGTCAGCGAAGTACAGCGAGTTGGAGCCGCCGCCCTCGACATAGACATCGCCTTTGATGGTCACGCCTGAGAGCCTTACGTCTCCCTCTCCTACAGCGGCAGTGATAGTGAGGTTGCCGGAGACTGCCGTATTGCGCAGCTGTACGCCGGGGCCGGCAATGATAACGGACGAAGCCTCAAGCGTCCCATTTTCCGGTCCATACGTTCCCGCAAGGGCGTAGGTCCGGAGGTTGGAATCAACCCTGTCCAGCAGTACGACCGATTCGGCCCTTGTAATATTGGCGGCCGGATTGAGCTTGCCTTTTGTACCGGCTGCAAGCCCTTCCCTGATGCAGGCTGCGACTGCTGCCTGTGCCCATGAGGAAACAGAGTCGCCGTCCGACGCCGCGGAAAGAATCGAGGTGTCGTCCGACGAAATCCCTAAGATACGGGCTATAATCGTAAAAGCCTCCTCCCGGGTGACAGGCTTATCGGGCGACATTCTGGTGGTAGTTGTCCCACTGATGTAACCGGCTGCAAGTGCGGCTGATACCGCATTGTAGTACCAGCTTCCGGAAGGAACGTCGGCATATTGGGCGATATCTGCGCTTTCTTCGCTGTAACCCTCCATTTTATTGATCAGGGTCATGAATTCCGCGCGGGTGATGCTGGCATTCGGACGGTATGCACCGTCTGTGTCGCCGCTGAGCCATTCCTTGTCCGACCACTTGGCAAGAGTATTCTCCGCCCAGTGACCGCTGATGTCCGAGGATGCCGCCGCTGCAAAAGACGGCAGCAAGGTGAACAGCATCAGCGCTGCCAGCAGAAGAGACAGCTTCTTTCTAATGTTTTGCTTTTTTCTCATTGTCTAAAAACCCCCTTGATTGTATTTATCTCAATGTTTTGAGCGTCAAAGATTAAATGCACGCCAAATCGGCAGGTTGACAGATGGATGGATAGAGCGTATATGCTGGTACCCTTAAAAAACGGATCATTATTGTACCTTTGATAAAGACGAAAGCGCTATGGGTTTGGTGATGCATTTTAGAACCTTTCAATATACTATAAATGTTTAGCCAGGGATAAGTTGCCATTAGACGTAAGATTACATTATATTACTTATTTTGTCAATGTATATAGACGCAATATATCTGGGGCAGACATGTCCGGAGATAGCCGAAAAAGCATTTACTGCGGCGTATCGGGCAAATCAGATTTTTTTTCAACGGATAATAGATATGGACAATATATAATATTAAGAGATAAAATCCGCAGCCGTATTTCCCGTACTTAATACGGCAGGTTCGGAATCAACTTTGGATATATCATATGAAATATCCAGAACTTATTTTAAGCTTTTTCGTCTAACGGCATGAGGTGAGATTTATAAAATGCTAAAACGAATCGTTGTTATCGGAGCAGTCATTTTACTCGTTTTGTCCGTAAGCGTCTACGGCGCCGAAGCAGCCGGAGATCCGGGGATTGAGCTGAACGGCGTTAAAATTCCGGCCGCCGCGCACATCGGGGACGGAAATGTTTATCTGCCGCTTCGGGTGGTCGGCGAGGCTCTGGGATATAAAATAGCAGGGTCGGGTAATACGATACAAGTCTCAGGGCCGGGGAAGAGCATATCGATTGATTTGAAGAACAGCAAAATCACCGCGGACGGCCATACCTATTTTATGAGCGGAGAGTATACGGGTATCGTGACCGGCGGGGGCGCCGCCGCGACAAGCGTCACATACATGAGGGCGGATTTCTTTTCCGACAATCTTGCCCTTGGAGTCTCATGGGATAAGCAGGGCGGGAAAGTCAGGCTCGAGAGTATAAAAGAGAATGCCGTTACCATAAGGACGGTAAAGGAAGCCTCCGAAACGGATAAAATCAAGATTACACTGCAATATCCGCAGCTTGGGGGGTTGAGCGACAAAACGGTACAGGACGGCATAAACTCCGTTATAAGCAAAGCGGCTGAGGCGGCCAGGAGCGAGGGATTGAAAAATACGGCGGATTATCCGCAGGATCCTGAAGGCCGCATCGGAAGCCCGAATCAATATGAAACCTATTTCGATTACAGGCTGAAATACAATCAGAGCGGCCTGCTGAGCGTGATTTTACTTAATTACCAGTATACCGGAGGAGCACACGGCTACACGGTGCAAAGCTCGCATACCTTTGATTTAAAAACGGGCAAGGAATACAAGCTTAAAGACTTGGTAAAGAGCGGTGCGGATTACGTTTCATTGATAAGCGGCATGGTCAAAAGCCAGATTGTCGAAAGGGTAAAGGAAGGCCAGCTGCCTGAGCAGCCGCTCACACCCTTTGAGGCCATCCGGGAGGATCAGGATTTCTACCTGTCCGATAATGGGGCGGTGGTCTATTTTCAGCAATATGAATACTTTCCTTACGCCGCCGGAATACAGGAATTTGCGGCCGATTTTTCTCAGCTGAAGGATATGCTGAAGCCCGATTTCAGCTTTTTATACGGAGGGTCCGGTCTGCCGGCGATTGAAGTGACGGAAAACAACAGGTATATTCCGAAGAACGGCGTTTCGTTGCCGAAAGCGAAAGCACTTATCGCGGATTATCTTGCGAAAAACGGGACAAAAGGGGATATACTCTCCAGCATGCAGCTTGCAGAGATCACGGTTAAAGAGGCATGGGAAAATGCCGGCGTGCAGCTGTACCATACGGAGGTCGACTATGCCTGGCTCCATGGGGTGGCAGTTGTAAAGGATGGAAAGGTCCTGTGCGTCCTGGACGGTATGCCCACCGAAAGCGCATTCCTGGCGGATCTGGATGGCGACGGACGCTACGAAATATATTCGAACATCGCTTTCGGGTCGGGTATGGTGAGCCTGGAAATAAGGGGGTATAACATTGCTTCAGATACGAAATACTCCCTGTCGATGCGGATGGAAAAGGATTTGCAGCTTTTTGTCCGGGACGGGGTTCTATGGGTGAAGGAATCTCCTGCTTTGGGCCGTCCTGTGAATGAAGGCAGCGAGCCGGTTTCAACCGGGAGGCTTGTCCTCAGGGACATCGATGGCAAAAAAGAGCTTGCCGTGGAGGATTCCGACAGCGATGACGCAAGCGCGCCGCTTTACGGCAGTAAGGCGGCATATGCGGCGGAGGACGGGCTTTACTGCGTCAATCTGGAAGACGGAAAAAAGACTTTGCTTGTCAGGGTGACGGGAATCTCAGAGCCTGTATTTTCAAGTGACGGTAAAGCAATTGCTTTCACCCGGAACGGCGATCTCTACGCTTACGATTTTTCCGCGGCAAAAGCGAAGCTGCTGCTTGAAGCTGCGGATTCCTACTGCGCGGGACCGGACGGAGTATTTTATGCCTCGTCGCAAAAGGCCGGAATAGCGGCTGTAAATCCCAAAACGGCCAAGAGCTCAGTCCTTGTTCCTGCCGAAAAGGATACTTCCTATATAAACCTGAAGCTGTCGCCGGATTTGAAGCTCCTTGCCTACGATCTGGTAGTATCAGGCGCCGCCAACCAGGACAAGGGGGGGACGTGCCTGTATGATACTGCAACGAAACAGAAGCGGATGATTTTAAAAGCCGTCAACCCGGACGACAAATCCCTGGGTGAGCGCTCCGTCGTCGCCAAGTGGTCTCCGGATTCCGGGAAGCTTTTGGTATGGCTGTCGTCATGGTCGGCATCGCTGGCTGCTGACGGCGTGGGAGCGGCGGTCTACGATGTGGCGGCCGGGAAATTGACGGAGCTGGAGGACGGAGCTCTTGCCTATGACGAAAATGTCAGCTTCACCGGGCCGGACGCCTTTGCGATGATTACGGGGGGCGGAAGAGAGATGTTCCGGTATAAGAGTCTGAGCCTCTTTGACCTTGGAAGCGGCAAGTCCGGGAAAGCTCTAGAAATACCCGATATCGTCCCTGCCGAGCCCTGCTATTCCACAGACGGCAAAAGCCTTGTCTTTGCCGCGTCTCCTGCCGTCAAGGCCGAAGAGGATCATCAAAGTCAGATGGCTGCGATTTCGAAGCGCCAGATCTATATGTACAAAGACGGAAAGCCGGTCCTGCTCACGAAAGACAGCGGGTACCGATCGGAAGCGCCGTTATTCATGAAAGACAGCGATTATATCCTGTTTTCAAGGGTAAAGGCCGACGGTGAGAAAAGCCTCTGGATTATGGACAGCGGCGGCAATGATTTAAAGCTTCTGGCCGGATGGAAATACAGCTCCCCGGAAGATAGCAGGGCCACGGACTTTTACGGCCGCGTCGACTGGAGCAGGATGTTCGACGTGTTCGACGACACGAAAAAGGGTTGATTTTTGTAATTAATTGTTGTAATATTGATAAAAAAGTGGAAAAATAATTAATTGAATATATTTGGATGATGGGTGCGGGAGAGTCCTATAGCATAAATAGGCGCCGAAGAAGTAAATCGTAAAAATGTCGGTTACGATGAACCTTTCAGGCATAAGGGACCGCATCGGGACAAGACTCTGAAAAGCCGGAAGGATGACGGCACCGAAGGAGCAATATTTCATATTTTTGAAGTAGAATCTCTCAGGTAATGAAAACGGAGGGAAGACGATACGGTTTGTATTGTCTTCCCTGTTTTTGTTTATAGGACGTTGACGGAAACAATAAACAGGGGGGACAAAATACAGCCTATGTTGTCTTCTTTTTTTATGCTGTTTAATAAGTTACGGATTACGGGCTGAAAGTAATACACCGAAGAAAGGAAGGCTTTTATGGAAGCAGCTTCAGGAACCGGCGGCGGTGCAATCCATACGCAGCCGCGGAAATCGTGCCATGAACGTGTTTGATATCATCGGACCCGTTATGGTCGGGCCGTCAAGCTCCCATACGGCGGGCGCTGTAAGGATAGGCAGGGTTGTAAGGGCGCTTTTGGGCGAGCAGCCCTCGGATGCGGTAATCGGTCTTCATGGCTCCTTTGCGCGGACCCATAAGGGCCACGGGACCGATAAGGCGATCATAGCGGGCCTTTTGGGCATGCTGCCTGACGACGGGCGGATAATGGAAAGCATGGAGCTTGCGCACAGGGTCGGAATGAAATACCGGTTCGAAGCTTCCGTGCTGAAGGATGCGCATCCGAATACAGCGCTCATAACCGCCGCAGCCCGGACGGGCGCGTGCGTGACCGTTCAGGGCTCATCGGTGGGCGGGGGCAACATTGTTATCAATAAAATAAACGGAATGGATGTTGAGTTTACCGGGCAGTATCATACTCTGGTCATTTCCCATACGGACACCCCGGGCGCCGTAGCCGGCGTAACCGGGCTGCTTGCCGGCAACGGCATCAATATCGCGGCGATGCGGGTATACCGCTCCTTTCGGGGAGGAGAGGCCGTGATGGTGATTGAAACCGACCAGGCGGTGAGAAGGGATCTGGGACTGCTGATTGAACGTCTGGACAAAATCAAAAGGGCGGCGTTGATAGAGCCGGTCTATTAGGAGGCGGCATGATAAGCTACGATTCGGTAAAGGAGCTGGCCGATATGGCGGCGAAGGCCGGAAAGCGCATATCCGATATTGTTCTCAGGGATCAGGCGCTGCATATGGGAAAAACAGAGGAAGAGCTGTTCGGGAATATGCAAAGAAGCCTGCAGGTGATGCGGGAGGCCGCCGCAAAGGGAGGCATGTCCGGGGGCAGGTCGCCGAGCGGCTTAAGCGGAGGCGACGCGCATAAATTGAAGCTGGCGGTCGAAAGGGGTAGAACGCTGGGAGGCAGAGTCCTCGGTGAAGTACTTGTAAAGGCGCTTGCGACAGCAGAGGTAAACGCATGCATGGGAAGGATAGTGGCGGCGCCCACAGCCGGATCGTGCGGGATTATCCCCGCCGTGCTGCTTACTATGGGAGAGGAGAAAGGTATACCTGAGGACAGGCTTGTGATGAGCCTTTTTACGGCTTCGGGAATCGGAATGGTGATAGCGCGGAGAGCGTGCATTTCCGGAGCTCAGGGAGGCTGTCAGGCAGAATGCGGCAGCGCTTCCGCAATGGCGGCCGCAGCTGCCGTCGAGCTGGCGGGCGGGACGCCGCAAATGGTGGTCCATGCCTGCGCGATTGCGCTTAAGAGCGTTTTGGGGCTGGTCTGCGACCCGGTGGCGGGACTTGTCGAAATTCCCTGCATCAAACGCAACGCAAGCGGCGCGGCCAATGCGCTTGTGGCCGCCGAGCTGGCCCTGGCCGGCATTAAAAGCGCCATTCCGGCGGACGAGGTGATTTCCGCCATGAAGGCCATAGGGGACGCGATGCCCGCGGCATTGCGGGAGACAGCCGAGGGCGGTTTGGCCGCGACGCCTGCGGCCAAAAGGCTGGAAGCGTTATTGGAACAACGTCGTCAATAAAAAAATATAAATGAGAAAAGAGGGGCTTTATGAAGATTTATGTAAGCGCGGACATCGAGGGAATCACAGGAATTGCGAACTGGAATGAAGCAACGAAGGAGAAGCCGGACTACCCACCCTTCTGCGGGGAAATGCTGCGTGAGGTCAGAGCGGCGTGCGACGGCGCGAATAATGCCGGAGCGGATGAGATATGGATAAAGGATGCCCATGACACCGGAAGGAACCTCAGCATGAACGGCCTGCCTGCCAATACGAGGCTTATACGCGCCTGGAGCGGACATCCCTTTTTCATGATGCAGGAGCTGGATGATACATATGACGCCGCGCTGCTGCTGGGCTACCACTCGTACGCCGGTTCGGACGGCAATCCGCTGGCCCACACCCTGAACCCCGAGCTATCCTGCATAAAAATAAACGGCGAGCCGGCCAGCGAATTTTTAATCAACTCATACACCGCTTCGCTGGTCAACGTGCCCGTAGTTTTTGTAAGCGGCGATTTTGCGCTGTGCGAGCACGCCGAACGCCTTAATGCGGGCATAAAGACCGTGAGAAGCAATAAGGGCGCCGGAGGCTCGGTCATCGCCCTTCACCCCGACATTGTAACGGAAAACATACGCCAGGGGGTGGAGG
>JAEZJL010000242.1 GCA_023415815.1 Bacillota bacterium
GGCATAGACATACATAAGCTGCCTAAGAAGGAGCTTCAAAAGCTCCGCCCGAAAATGCAGTGTATTTTCCAGGACCCGTTCAGCTCGCTGAACCCCCGCATGCGCATCGGCGACGCCATAGGAGAGCCGCTGATCCAGCACGGCCTCGCGGCAAGGGAGGAGCTGCCCGGAAGGGTCGAGGAAATCCTGGTATCCTGCGGTCTGGCTCCGTACCATGCCGAAAGGTTCCCGCACGAATTCTCAGGCGGCCAGAAGCAGCGCATCGTAATTGCCCGGGCCATGGCTCTGAATCCCGATTTCGTGGTCGCAGACGAGCCTGTATCGGCCCTGGACGTCTCCATACAAGCCCAGATCATCAATCTGTTCAGCGACCTGCAGGAGCAAAGGGGCCTGTCATATCTTTTCATATCCCACGACCTGAGCGTGGTGGAGCATCTTTGCACGAGAATCGCCATCATGTACCTGGGAATCATAGTGGAGCAGGCATCCAGGGACGATTTATTCTCAAACCCTCTTCATCCGTATACAAAGGCGCTTTTATCCGCAGTCCTTGTTCCGGACCCGACGCTGAAGCAGCGCCGCATAATTCTGAAGGGTGATATACCCAGTCCCGCAGCTCCTCCGCCCGGCTGCAGGTTCCATACGAGGTGCCCCGAGGCCAAAGAGATCTGCAGAAAAAGCGTCCCGGAATTCCGGGATACGGGAAACGGGCATCAGGTCGCGTGCCACTTGGTCACATGATTGCCGGAGGCTTCGGATTCCCGAATGTATATGGAGGATAAAACATAATTACGGATTTGCCGTACATTGTTAATAAGGGTATAATAACTTAGGAGTATCCTCCAATACATAATTCGGTGGTGAGGTATTTGACAGGAAACAACCGCCACAAGGCCTCCATAATCCTTGCGGCAGTCACGGCAGGCTTCCTTGTGTCCTATCCCTTCAGCGGGAGCTTTGCGGGCAGGCTTTTAACGGCGCTTTTCGGGGCCTCCATGATTGGAGGACTGGCCGACTGGTTCGGCATTACGGCATTGTTCAGGAAGCCCCTCGGCATTCCCTTCAGGACGGAGATAATACCGAGAAACAGGGAAAGGCTTTCCGATTCCCTTGTAAGCATGGTCGAAGATGAGCTGCTTACCACGGAAGCCATCGTAGCCAAGCTTGAGAAATTTAATGTATCCGGGAAGCTGCTCAGCTACCTCGACGAGGACGGCGGGAAGAAGGATCTGTCGGAGCTGGCGGGCAGGATAGCCTCGGAGCTCCTGGCCAGGATCGACCCCGACCAGGCCGGAGGCTACCTGGAAAAGCTTCTGGATGAAAACGCGGAAAATATCAAGCTGGCGCCGCTCTTCTCGAATTCGGTGGAGTGGCTTTCGGAAAATATAACCGATCAGAGGGTGGTCGCGGCAGCCGTTGAGGAGATAAAGGATTTCATCCTGTTCCCCAGGTTCGGGCTGCTTGTCAACAGCGTAATCCAGGACATCTTCGACGGCCTGCAGAGAAGCGCCGACAAAGAGACGGCCGGGAAAAGGCTGTTTTTCAGACTGGTCCTTGCCGTTGCGGATTTCTCCGACGTGTCTCCCTCAAAGCTTTCAACCAGACTTCTCACCGAGGCGCTGGAATATTTCAGCGCCCTTAAAATTCCGGACAGCGAACAGCGCAGGGGGCTTGAGGCTTGGCTCCGCAAAACCGCCGACGAGCTGCGCGGGAACGAAGCCCTTCATGAAAAAATCGAACAGAAAGGCCTTGAGCTGCTTAAAAAAGCCGGTACAGGCGAGGCCTTTTCAAACCATATTTACCCCTATCTCACGGACGAAAAGCAGTTTCAGAAGCTCCGCTCCTTTGCCGGAGCCATCATCGACAGGCTCGTGGACGGCTTCAGAAAAAGCCCGGAGGAGCAGGCGGCGCTCGACGCCTTCGTAAAGAACGCCCTGACGCGCATGATCGAGGAAAATCACCAGGTCATAGGCCGGATGGTGCGGCAGAAGCTCGAGGCGTTTTCAAACGACCGGCTGGTGGAAATGATCGAGGAAAAGGCCGGCAACGACCTCCAGATAATAAGGATCAACGGCTCCATCGTAGGCGGTTTGGTAGGTCTGGCCGCCTTCCTGCTGACCTTCTGGATATGACATGAAAGGGACGGAACGCGCCATGCAGAACAGGAATAAGGCAAACATAATACTGGCGGCGGTTTTTGCCGTATTTATAATACTGACGGTTTTGAAGTATATGTTCCGGGAGAGCTTTGCGCTGGGGCTTCTGGCCTTTGCGGCCGAAGCCTCGCTGGTCGGGGGCGTCGCCGACTGGTTTGCCGTCACCGCGCTTTTCCGGAAACCCCTCGGTTTTTCGTGGCATACCGCCATTGTGCCGAAGAACCGGGAAAAGATCATTGAAAAGGTTTCGGAAATCGTCAGCAAGGAGCTTCTCAGTGTCGAAGCCGTTAAAAGCAGGCTTGCGGACGTTAAGCTGACGGACGCGATACTGGACAGGCTCACCGGAGCCTTTGACAGGGCTGCCATGGAAAACAGCTTCCGGGATTTTTTCAGGGATCAGGCGGACGCCATGGATAAGGAAAAGCTGACCGGGTACCTGGAAAACCTTATAAAGGAAGGCCTTGGCAAGGAGGACGTATCCGGCTGGATCCGCGGCACGCTGACCGCTTCCTTCAGCGAGGGCAGGCAAAACGATTGGCTCTCCGCTCTTATGGTCAAGGCCCGTGAAGTGGCTGAAAGACCTGAAACGAGGGATAGGATACACGATATTCTTAAAAAGCAGGAAAAGCTGAACGAGACCGGTACGGGCGCCGGCGCGTTTTTTGTAAAGGCCCTCCTCAATGTCTCGCGCAGCAGCAAGCATACAAACCTTTTTACAATATCGGAGATACTGCAGTCGGAGCTTGTACACACGCTCGTCCTTACCGGAAACCGCAGCCACCCCATCTTCGGCAGGCTGGTTGAGAATTCGGCCCATCTGGTGGAGCGTCTCGACGATGACGATGTGCTTGTACAGGTCATCCAGACCTGGAAGAACGGAATCCTGGAAAGGGTTGAGCTTGCGGAAACCCTTGAGAAGCTTGTCGCCTCCGTCGTCGAGTCCAGGCTTCGCAGGGACGAGGCGGCGGAATGGCTGGCCTCGCACCTGGACGGCTACTGGCGCGAGCTCAGGCAGGACGCGGGCATGAAGCTGTGGCTGGACGATATCCTGAAGGATATGCTCGAAAAAATCATCAGCAGCGAGCATCACCTGATAGGCGAGATTGTCGGCGAGACGCTGGAGTCCTTCACAAATGAGCGGCTTGTCAGCTTCATCGAGGAAAAGGCCGGCAACGACCTTCAGTGGATACGCATCAACGGCTCCATCGTCGGCGCCGCCGCGGGCGCCCTGCTGTATCTGTTCATGAACCTGCTCTACGGACCGTATGTCGTCCCTCTGATCCACAGGCTCCTCGGCATGGCCTGACGTGCGACAGGCGGGGACGGTTCTCAAAATGTCGCACGCAATGCGACATTTCAAGAACCGTCCCCCTGTCGCACTAAAAGCTTGAAGCTGAAGCGCATGAGGGCCTTGAAGATTCTGCCGAGCAGGCGTCGCAGGGGGTGCCCGCTGAGCGGGTAGAAGTACTCTTCTTTCCCATTGTAATATGAGTAGTCCGCGGGGCATACCTTACGGTATGCTTCAAAGGACGAAAGTGTTTTAAAGGAGTGGAAATAGGCCCAATCCGCCAGTCCCGGAAGCTTCCTGCTCTGCTTCAGCAGAGAGCGGTAAAACGCTCCGGACGCCTTTAGGATGCTTTTTTCAGCCCTTTTGTCCATTCCGGCCATGGCTATGGGCGGGGCCGGAACGCCAAGCTTAACCACCGGCCTTCCGCCGGCGGACAGTACCGCGAGCTGTTCCAGCGTCTGCTTCAGCCCCTTTAAGCCGCCGACCGTTGCGACAGCCAGGAATGCCTTGTCAAAGAAGCACGGCCTGTGAAGGGTGTATGCGAGCCTGTCAATGAAATTCTTCATGATACCGGGCACTCCAAGAGCATAGCAGGGGGCTGCAAGGATAATACCGTCGGCCTCGAGCATTTTATCCCTTATAATCGCAAGATCGTCCGCCAGAGGACATTTATCCCCACCCCTGCCAATGCAGGCGAAGCACCCCGTACACGGCTGAAGCTTATAATCCTTGAGAAAAATATATTCAAAATCAATGCTTTTGTCATAATTCAAAAGGATGTCCTTAACCTGCTCGACCACCCGGTAAGTATTTCCCGTTTTCCGGGGGCTTCCGATAACGGCTAAAATCTTCATATCAATTTTCCTCTTTTCCTTTCAGGATATGGCGGGCATAAAAAGCATTATGCTGCTTCATTTTCCTCTCTATTTCCTCCAGGTCCGGATCCTCCTGCAAAAAATTCTGCTCGAAATACAAATAAATGATATAAGAGCTGTATTCCTCGGCCAGCACTCCGGTATCGGCCGAATGAATCAAGCCGCCCTCCGCCATTAAATCAAAAGCGTACCGGAGAAGCTGCCTGGGCTTTTCAATCAGCTCCTGCATAAAAAACTGCCTGACGGACCGGCTTCTCTGCTGTTCAAGGGTAATGATTTTTGCAATTTTTAGAGTGAGCGGCGACCACATTATCCTCACAAACAAGGAAAAGGCCTCGTTTAAATACTTTTCGGGAGAAGCGCCGCCGATATACCGCTTGAGCTCTTCATCCCCAAAGG
The DNA here is from genome assembly GCA_023415815.1 of Bacillota bacterium. GTDB lineage: Bacteria > Bacillota > Clostridia > Acetivibrionales > DTU013 > JAEZJL01. The sequence continues at coordinate 4,719 of JAEZJL010000242.1, forward strand.
CCGTTTGCGTCATTTTTTCCTTAAACAGGGTAAATATGCTTTCCAGTATATCCTCCTTGCTCTCATAGTGCTTATAAAGCGAGCTCGCTTTGATGCCTACCGCTTTCGCGATCTCGCGGACGGATATATCCCTGAAGCCTTTTTCTGCAAACAGGTCTATGGATGCGTTCAATATTCTCTCTTTTGTAGGCATTTCATCATTTTTATTCATAATCCGTTCCTTTTGAGGCTAACGCTTGTTACCTTCATTATAAGCTAACATTTGTTAGCTGTCAAACAAAAACGGATAATTACTTGCGACATTTGAGAACTGTCCCCTGTCTCAGAACTTACGATGCAAATAACGGATCATTGCGTGCGACAATTTGAGAACCGTCCCCCGCTGTCGCGGGAGTTAAAACGCAAGCGGGCCGGTTATGTTTTCGGCGGATTGGAGGATGATCCCTTCATGGACTAGGTTTTGAACGGCTTCAAGAGATGGGTGCAGAAGGCTGTCTTCCAATGATTTCGGTGCGACGGCCCTGATTTTTTGACGAACTTCAAGAATGGCGGGGGAGGATTTCAATGGATGCAGGAATTCCAGGCCCTGCGCCGCCGCCAGCAATTCGGCCGCCGCGACGGCCTCCAGCAGTCCGGCAGACTGCAGGGCTTTCCGGGATGCGTTGTAGCCCATGCTGACATAGTCCTCCTGGTTTGCGCAGGTAGGGATACTGTCAATCGTGGATGGATGCGCCAGGAGCCTCATCTCTCCGAGGATTCCGGCGACGGCGTACTGGGCGATCATATAGCCGCTGTTCAGACCCGGATTTTCTGCCAGAAATGCGGGCAGGCCGCTTTCCCTCTGGTCTAAAAGCCTTGCAAGCCTTCTCTCGGACATCTTTCCCAGGTTTGCGGCCGCGATGCTTATGGAATCCGCTGCAAGACCCGCGTATGCCCCGTCGGCGTTGCAGCCCATAAGTGCTTCTCCGTCCTCCCGTCCCACCGGGTAGAGGATCGGATTGTCGCAGCACGAATTCATCTCCCGGAGGATTGTTCCATAGGCGTCCTTGAGCGTTTTTTTCACCGCTCCGTGAAGCTGCGGGATGCATCGCAGCGACAGGGCGTCCTGAAGCCTGTCGTCGATATGCTTTTGGGCGATCTCACTGTCCTTCAGGACTTTCAGGATATTTGCGGCGGTCGCCCTTTGGTCCTCATGGCGGCGCACTCCGTGGAGTCTCGGGTCAAAAGCGCGGATCGTGCCCTTCAGAGCTTCAAGGCTCATGGCGCCCGCAATGTCAAGCGTCAGAGCCGCCTTGACCGCATCGTACAGGCTCAGGGCCGCCAGTGCGGTGACCGAGGCGGTCCCGGAGATCAGCGCCAGTCCCTCCTTGCTCCCGACCCCCGGTATGGCGACAGCCGCTTCCTTCAGGGCTTCGGAGGCGCTTACCAGCCTGCCTTTATAAAAGGCC
>JAEZJL010000293.1 GCA_023415815.1 Bacillota bacterium
GAGATAAGCTCGGAAATATACATGCTGCTGGATACGCTGCACGAGCCCGTCGACTACGATTCGGTCGAGGAAAAAAACGCCGCCCTGCTCGGATATTATAATACCTGCCGTCACGATATCTCCGGCAAAAAAGTCGCATGCGATATCGGCAGGCTCTCCGCAGATCTGGAGAAAAAGGCGCTCTGGCTTACCGGCCATATCCGCAAAAATGAATGGATCAGTTCTGCCGAAGGCTATGAGTGGTTCAACGGCTATTACGACAATGCCGGCGAAAGGGTCGAGGGCGATAACCGTCTGGGAGTGCGGATGACCCTGACGGGACAGGTTTTCCCGGTGATGATGGGAATAGCCACCGATGAGCAGATAGAGAAGCTGACAGCAGCCGCGGGGCATTACCTGTTTGACGGAAAGCTAGGCGGATATAGGCTCAACACCAATTTCAACGAGGTCAAGCTCGACCTTGGGAGATGCTTTGGGTTTGCATACGGACACAAGGAAAACGGAGCTGTTTTCAGCCATATGGTGGTTATGTATGCCGCCGCGCTGTACAGACGGGGCTTCGTTTCCGAAGGGTATAAGGTTCTGAGCTCGCTTTACGGCCTGAGCACGGATTATGAAAAGGCCAGGATATATCCCGGCATACCTGAGTACTTCAACGGAAAGGGGAGAGGGGTCTACCATTACCTCACGGGCTCGGCCAGCTGGCTGCTGCTGGTCATGCTGAACGACGTTTACGGCGTAAGGGGAAGGCTCGGGGACCTGCTCATACAGCCAAAGCTGAAGAAGGAGCAGTTCGACTCCTCCGGCAGGGCTTCGGCAAAAACCGTGTTCGCAGGTATAAAGCTGAACATTTCCTACATCAACAGCGAAGGCCTGGATTATGGCGAATATGCCATAAAAAGCATCTCTGCCGGCGGTCGTCAAACAGACTTTAAGCATGAGGACGGAGCGGCCGTAATCAAAAGGGAAGATATTTTGACACTGGGCGGGGATGGGGCGCACAATATCGAGGTCGTACTTGCCTCTAAATAATATGTAAAAGCGCGAAAGGCGATGCTCATGACGATTAAATATGATTTCACCGAAAATAAGGAGTTTGTCATCGAGGACTACGACAAAGCGAAAACCTTTGCCGGCTTCCTGCCCGGAATAGCCGGCGTGAACGGGATTCCCATGTGGTCCTTCTATGTGAACAGGGGCCAGGCCATGGGCAGCTTCGGCGTCAGGGACAAGAACGACACGATCATGGAGTTTTTCCCGGCGCTTACGCTGTACAGGAACATTGAACGCCAAGGCTTCAGGACCTTTATCCGGAAAAACGGGAAAACGCATGAAATATTTTCTTCGGTTTCCACGGATGCCGCCGTAAGGAAGCTCGCCGTTGAAAAAAACCGGCTGAAAATAACGGAAGAGAACCTGACCCTCGGCATACGGGTGACGGTGACATATTTTACGATGCCCGGCGAGAATTATGCCGCTCTTATCCGAAAAGTGGAAATAGAGAACCTGGGTACGGGCGCCAATGAGATAGAGCTCCTGGACGGACTGCCTCAGATACTTCCGACAGGAGTTTCCAATTCGTCGTATCAGGCCATGTCAAACCTGATGAAGTCGTGGTTTGATGTTTTAAATGTGGAAAACGGCATTGCCTATTATAAAATCAGGGGCTCAACACAGGATTCCGCCGAGGTGGGCGAATTTCAGGAGGGGAATTTTTATCTCTCATTTTCGTCGGAAAGCGGAGGTTTGATTCCCCCCATCTTCGATATGAATGTGATTTTCGGCGAGAACACCTCCTTTTCAAGGCCGGACGGCTGGGACTGCGCGGCGGATGAGCTGTATAAAAGAAGGCAGGTGCCGGAAAACAAGGTCTCAGGCGGGTTCAGCGGAGCAAAGACCTCCCTCGGCAATAAATTTACCCTGTGCACGGTGATCGGCCATATCGCCGGACCCGGGCTCATCAACAGCAGGAAAAAGGACTTTACCATAGATTACATCAATAAAAAGGAAAAGGAAGCCGCAGACCTTGTCGGGGAGCTGGTTGCCGATGTCGCTACAAAAACCTCCGACAGCCTTTTTGACCAGTATATAGAGCAATGCTACCTCGATAACCTGCTCAGAGGCGGATATCCCCTGATATTCAAAGCAGGCGGCAGAAATCTGGTATACCACGTATTTTCTAGAAAACACGGGGATACCGAGCGGGAGTACAATTTCTTTTCGCTGGAGCCGGCGTATTACTCCCAGGGAAACGGCAATTTCAGGGATGTAAATCAGAACAGGCGCTGCGACGTCCTGATAAACCCCGAGGCAGGGGACTTCAATATAAGGCAATTCATGAGCCTGATACAGGCCGACGGCTACAATCCGCTCCTGGTGAAGGGCTGCACCTTTTCCATAGACAGGGCCGCCATACCCGGACTGCTCGAACCGGTCCGCTCCCATAAGGCCGAAATAGGCAAGCTGCTTGAAGCCGGCTTTACCCCCGGAAAGCTCGTTACATATATCGAAGAGCACGGGGCGGAGCTGGAGATCTCAAACGAGGCCTACCTCGAAAAAGTCCTCGGAAGCTCATACCAGAGCTTCGAAGCCGAGTTCGGAGAGGGCTACTGGAGCGACCACTGGACTTACAACATGGATCTGGTAGATACATATCTGACGATCTATCCGGACAGGAAGGAAAAACTCCTTTTCGGGGACAATACCTGCCGCTTTTTTTACAGCCCCGTTTATGTGCTGCCCAGGTCGGACAAGTATGTTCTGGCCGGAGGCAGGGTACGCCAGTACGGAGCAGTCGACGCAAGCGCACTGCATTCCGCGGACGGGCAGAAGGGGACGGACTGGCTGAAAACGGAAAACGGAGCCGGAAGCATATATGAAACCAACCTGTTTGCAAAGCTTATATCTCTGGCTTTAAACAAGTTTGTAAGCCTCGACCCCTTCGGCATGGGGATCGAAATGGAGGCCGACAGACCCGGATGGAATGACGCGATGAACGGACTGCCGGGCTTGTTCGGCTCAGGCCTTAGCGAGACGGCCGAGCTGAAGCGGCTCATGACCTTCCTGGTAAAGGCCGCCTCCGAATTCGACAGGGAGGTCTGCCTGTATGCGGAGGCTGCAGAGCTTCTAAAAAAGACGGAGGAGCTGCTGGAAAAGAACCTGTCGGGTGAGCTCGGCGACTTTTCCTACTGGGATCAGGTTGCGGGCCTGAAGGAGGAATACCGCCGCAGAATCCGGCATGGAATTGCCGGAACCGCGGAGAGCATAGGCACGAAGGCGCTGCTGAAAACGCTTGAGAAATTCGCCAGGAAGCTTGAGGCAGGCCTGGGAAGGGCATTGGAATATGGCAACGGCATTTACCCCACTTACTTTACTTACGAAGCGACCGGGTATGAAATAATCGAAGGAAAGAAAAATCCTGTAAACGGCTATCAAAGCGTAAGGGTTACAGGCTTTGAATGCAAGCCGCTGCCGTCTTTCCTCGAAGCCCCTTCAAGGATGCTGAAGACCATACGGGAC
>JAEZJL010000335.1 GCA_023415815.1 Bacillota bacterium
CTTATAAAGCTGTCGGGAGCGATGATATGCGGCACCGACATAAAAATATTCAAAAACGGACACCCGCGGGTAAAGCCGCCGCACATCATCGGCCACGAGATGTGCGGACGTATACTGGAGATCGACGCCGAAGGAAGCGGCTTGAAGGCGGGGGACAGGGTGACGGTGCAGACGACCATACCTTGCGGCAAATGCCGGATGTGCCAGGAGGGCAATTTTAACATATGCGAGGACCTGCGGGGCATTTCGCAGGACTATGACGGCGCATTTGCCGAGTACGTGGCCATCCCGGAGCAGGCCATGCGCATGGGTAATCTCATCAAGGTACAGGACGACGCCCTTACCGACGAGGTGGTATGCCTTGCGGAGCCGCTGGGCTGTGTGATAAACGGCCAGGAGCTTCTGGAAATCAAGCCCGGCGAGGACGTACTGGTCATTGGGGCCGGCCCAATAGGAATATTGCATGCCGAGCTGGCACGCATAAGCGGAGCGGGGAGAGTATTCATGGCCGAGAACTCCGAAAACAGGTTAAATATCGCCAAAGGCTTCGGATACACGCATTACATCGACGCAGGCAAAACGGATCTTATTGGGGAAACACTGAGGCTGACCGGGGGCAGGGGCGTGGACGCGGCGATAGTTACCGCGCCGGCAAGGGCTCCCATGGAGCAGGCCGTGGAAACGCTGGCGCTGAGGGGCAGACTGAGTCTGTTCGGCAGCCTGGGCAAAGGGGATTCGAGCATAACGATAGACAGCAGGGCCGTGCACTATAAGGAGCTGAAAATCATTGGCTCCTCTTCCTCAGCGACCAAACACATGAAAAAAGCTTTGAATATTTTATCTACCGGAAGGATAAGCACGGATAAAATCATAACCCACAGGCTGCCGCTCTCTGAAATAGTCGAGGGGCTTGAGCTGGGGATCAAGGGCGAGGCGCTGAAGGTTTATCTGAAGATGGACTAGAGCGCCAATATTAACGACCATATGCAGGGAAGGGGTTCTATAATGGAAAAGAAGAATTTCGCTTCAATCATCGACAGCGCTCTGCTTGAGCCTGAAAAGACGCTGGCTCAGCTGGAGGTGCTCTGTGCCCAGGCCAAAAGCAGCGGTTATGCCGCGGTGGCGGTCATGCCGTCCCGTGTAAGGCAGGCTGCCGGGCTGCTGAAGGGGTCCGGTGTCAGGGTGTGCGTCGCGCTCGGCTTCCCTCTGGGGATGACCACCCCCGAGGTCAAGGCTTTTGAAGCCGTACAGGCAATAGAAAACGGAGCTATGGACATCGATATGGTAATCAATGTAGGAGCGATCAAGGACGGAGATTTCGACCTCGTATACAGGGATATCAAGGGAGTTGCAGATGCAGCCAAGGCTAAAAAGGACGGGGTTGTGGTAAAGGTCATACTTGAGACCTGCCTCCTGACAGACGAGGAAAAGGTAAAGGCGTGCGAGATAGCGGAAAAAGCGGGAGCGGACTATGTAAAGACCTCCACCGGCTTCAACGCGGACGGGGCGACGGTGCGTGACATCGAGCTCATGTACAGGACGGTCGGAAACAGGATAGGCGTGAAGGCGGCCGGAAGGGTCAGGACCTACGAGGACGCCGTCAGGTTCACCGAAGCCGGAGCAAACAGGATAGGCTGCAGCGCAAGGGCCGCGGCGGCTATCGTGAGCGGGGAGTGATCCATGGAGAGGACTTATGACGTTTTATGCATAGGGCTCATTGCCGCCGACCTGCTGGTACAGCCGGTGGACAGGGGCATTTTCGACGTTGACACGACGAGGATAGATGAAATAAAGATCCTGCCGGGCGGAGACGCCATGAACGAGTCCATCGTGCTTTCCAGGCTCGGGCTGAAGGCCGGCCTGCTTGGAAAGGTGGGTGACGACCAGTTCGGAGACATGGTTCTCAGGCACGCGGCTAAAAACGGCGTAGATATCGGCAATGTCAGGGTCGATAAAAATACCGTAACAAGCACGAGCATTGTCCTCATCAACAGGAACGGCGACAGGAACTTCGTCTACTGCGCCGGCAACAATGAGGCCCTCAGGCCGGAGGACGTCAATCCGGAGGCGGTGCGCAGCGCAAGGATAGTGAACATAGGCAGCATCCTCGGCCTCACAGGGCTGGACAGGGGCGGGACTGCGGCGATACTTGAAGAAGCCGCCGCTCACGGCGCGATCACATCCGCCGACTCCTCCCACGACGTAAACGGGCTGGGCCTTGAAGGCATAAAGGACGCCCTGGAGCGCCTGGATTTTTTCATCCCGAGCTTCGGAGAAGCCAGATATCTGACAGATGAAAGCGACCCGGACAGGATAGCCGATATCCTGCTGGGCTGCGGCGTCAAAAATGTCGTAATAAAGCTGGGCGGGAAAGGCTGCTACATAAAGAACTCCGGTAAAAGCTGCCTGATACCGCCGTATATGGTCGGTGCAATCGATACGACGGGAGCGGGCGATAACTTTGTCGCAGGCTTCCTGACCGGGCTTTCCAAAGGCTGGCCCCTCGAACGGTGCGGTTCGTTTGCGAACGCTGTCGGAGCGCTCAGCACGCTTGAGGTCGGTGCAAATACAGGAGTAAAGAATATGGAGCAGGTGTTGAATTTTATAAAAAATAAGGAGCGGATGTAACGATGTCTCAGAAAACCGATTTTATGAATAAGGTGGAGAGCCTGCGCAGAATAATGAAGGCGGGCGGACTGCAGGGCATAATGGTCGAAAAGCAGGCGAATTTTTCCTGGCTGACAGGTGGGAGGGGCTTTATCGGCCTAGCTTCCGAGGGGTCCTGCGCCTCCGTTCTGATAACCGAGGGAGCCGTCCACCTCATAACCAATAATATAGAAGCTCCAAGGCTCCGGGCGGAGGAAATCGACGGGCTTACAGACATTATCGAGGTAAAAAGCAATCTCTGGTACAGGTTCCAGGACAGAGAGGCCATTATCAAGGAAATCCTCGGCAGCGGAAAATACGCTACCGACACCGAGCTGCACGGAGACTTCAGGACGCTGAGAAGCACCCTGACCCCGCTCGAAATCGAAAGGTATGGCGAACTCGGAAGGCAGTCTGCAGAAGTAGTGGAAGAGATATGCAGGAACATCAGGCCCGGCGTGACGGAATTTCAAATAGCGGGAGAGGTCAGCAGCAGCCTCTGGGCGCTTGGAATTGAACCGATAACCGCGCTCATAGCCTTTGACGGCAGGCTGCTCAGCTACCGTCATCCCATACCTACCGGCAACAAGCTCAAAAAGTACGCCATGGTAGTAGTATGTACAAGGAAGTACGGACTTGTCGCATCGCTGACCAGATTGGTGAGCCTGGGCGCCGCCGATGAAGAAATACAGAGGAAGCACAGGGCCGTGGCCGCAGTGGATGCCTGCTTTATAGCAAGCACTAGACCCGGAGCCGGAGTGGGAGATATATTTGAAAAAGCCGTGACCGCTTACAGGAACGAAGGCTATGGAAATGAATGGGAGCTTCACCACCAGGGCGGACTGACGGGATATTCCGCCAGGGAGTATATCGCCACCACGGCAAGCAAGGATGTTGTCGTATTGAATCAGGCGTTCGCCTGGAATCCCTCCATAGCCGGTACGAAGTCCGAGGATACTATTATCGTAGAGTCTCAAAGGAACCGCATTCTGACACATACGGGCAGCTATCCTTATCTCGAAGCCGAATTCGGGGGCGAAAAAATATTGAGGCCCGATATGCTGGTGCTTTAGGACCCTGGGGAAACGACCTGAAAAACTGACTTAGGCTGCCGGTAATGTGATTTCCCGGCAGCTTTTTTGCGGCGCGTCGGATGCGCAAAAGCGGGAGGGCTCGATGCTCCCGGGAGCTTTATTCTGCGGCGGAGCATTTCCGGCTGTATATAATGAAAATAGATTGTGGCTCATAACTTTTTAATTTATAATACCTAAATTTCATATTTCTTTCAGGCCCGCTTTTTTTACAGCCGGATTTGCTATATAATGGTATGGGATCATCCTGAAATGCCGGAGGGAAACCGAACCCGCTCCCTCAAGCCCAGTTCCCCGGTGCGCAGGAGAGCACCGTTCCGGTGCTGAGGCCGTTGAGTCACCAGCTGTTAAAATCAATTTACAAGGAGTTTATTGCGATGTGGTGGAAGAATGGCGTCATTTACCAGATTTACCCGCGAAGCTTCAAGGATTCCAATGGCGACGGCATAGGCGATCTCAAGGGTATCACGCGCATGCTGGATTATTTGAACGACGGGACCCCGGATTCTCTGGGCGTGGAAGGCATCTGGATCTCTCCCTTCTTCCGGTCTCCGATGAAGGACTTCGGCTATGACATCTCTGATTATAGGGATATCGACCCCATGTTCGGGACAATGGAAGATTTTCGCCAGCTGCTTGAGGAAGCCCACAAAAGAGGCATCCGCATCATAATAGACATGGTCCTGAACCATACGTCCGATGAACATCCATGGTTTCAGGAATCGAGAAAGGGCAGGGATAACCCGAAGGCCGACTGGTACATCTGGCATCCGGGGAAAAACGGAAAGCGTCCGAACAACTGGTTTTCACAGTTTGAGCTGAAAAACGCCTGGTGGTATGACAAAAGCCGGGGGGAATTCTACCTGGGAACCTTCACAAGGTATCAGCCGGAGCTGAACTGGCGGAATGCGGAGCTGCGGAGGGAAATGTTCGAGCTGGCCCGCTACTGGCTGGACATGGGTGTCGACGGCTTCAGGCTGGACGTAATCAACTGGTTCATAAAGGATGAAGGCTTCCGGAGCAATCCCCGCACATTAAAAAGCGTTGATTTGCAAAAGCATATATACGACCGCAACAGGCCTGAGACCGTGGGCATATGCCGCGAGCTCAGGAGTATAACCGACTCGTACGGCGAAAGGATGCTCGTCGGCGAGGTCTACACCGATGATGCTTCGCTTGCCGCCTCATACTATGGCAACGGCGGCGATGCCCTTCACATGACCTTCAATTTCAATTTCCTCTTCCAGCCCTGGAGGGCCGAAAGCCTCCGCAGGTCTGCGATAAACTGGTACAAATGCCTGCCGGAGGGCGCCTGGCCCAATTTCACCTTCAGCAATCACGACAACCTGCGGCACTGCTACAGGTACCGCTCCGGCAAATGGACCGGGGCGCGTGCAAAGACTGCCGCGGCGCTTCTTATGACACTCCGCGGGACGCCCTTCATTTACTACGGCGAGGAGATAGGAATGATGGGTGGCGGGTTGAAAAGGAAGGATATGAAGGACCCTCTGAGCGTTCGCACCTGGCCGCTGAAGAGATTTTGCAGGGATATGGCAAGGACGCCGATGCAGTGGGACGATACTGAAAACTCCGGATTTACGGAGGGCGCGCCCTGGCTTCCTGCGGCTGATGATTACAAGGATGTCAATGCCGCAGGACAGACTGCGGACGCAAATTCGCTTCTGAGCTTTTACAGGAGCCTCATATGGCTCAGAAAACGCTACCGGGCTTTGCAGGAAGGCGATATAAGCTTTCCGGAGGGTTTTCCGCCGGATACCCTGGTCTATATCCGAAGCCTGGCCGACGAGAGGATACTGGTATTTCTGAATTTTACAAAAAAGCTCCTGACCGCGGATATAAGCCTCATGCTTCCGGCGGAGAC
>JAEZJL010000470.1 GCA_023415815.1 Bacillota bacterium
ATTTTTTCATCCCTGAAAGCAACAAACAGCACCAGATTTTATGTTCTTGACTGTGCGAACTTCAGTCTGGCTGCAAACAGCGAAGGCTTCACCAATGAGCTTATCAAAGCTTGTGTGAACCGCAGGAAAGAGGATTTGCTGGTGCAGACAGAGAATAAAACGACCGGGAAGAGAAATTATTATATCATCGATACAAAGCTTGATGAAAACGCGAAGTTAATCTATAAATAGAGTAAGAGGATGCGAAATGTCGGACGTATTTATCAGTTACTCCCACGTCGATAAAAAATATGCGGATGCAATCTGCCACCACCTGGAGGAGGCAGGCATAAAATGCTGGTACGCTCCCCGCAACATCCCCGTGGGGGCGATATGGGCGGAGAGTATAATCAATGCCATTCATACAAGCAAGGTTTTTGTCATTATCATATCCAGGCACTCGGTGATCTCCAACCAGGTATACAAGGAAATCAGCCTGGCAAAGGAGAACAACCTGAAAATAATACCCTTTAAAATATCCAGAGTTAAAATATCGGGGGATATCCATTCGCTCCTGGAAACCGGCCACTGGCTGGATGCCATGGATAAATTGCTGTATACTTCGCTGGATCAGCTTCATCAAAAGGTATGTGAACATTTATTATTAGAATATGTGGAGCTGAAAAAGAGAAACATTCGCATCGCATTGCTTACAAGGAGTATACATAATCTTCGCGCAGGTCTTCGGAACGCGGTATCGGAAATCCGATGGCGTATTTTTCACCGCATTTATAATTATCTGAGGCACAGCTCGTTATTGATCATTATTATACTGCTTATTGTTACAATGCTGGCTGCATTCCTTTACATGGCGGGCGAAAAAATATATATAAGATTATTTTATGGGATATGGGCATAAACAGGTGATCGTTCAGAAAATAAGAGATAAATCAATAGAAAGAGGGTATCAACATGGAATACAGGTTTTACGTGAAAGGCAGCCCTGAAGTATCGGTTATCGGCTTTGGAGCCTGGCAGCTCGGCAACAACATCGATTGGAGCGGAATGACGGAAACTGAGGCTGTCAAGCTGGTTCACAAAGCCATTAACGAAGGGATAAATTTCTTTGACACGGCGCCAAATTACGGTCATGGACGCAGCGAGGAGCTGCTTGGCAAAGCGATAAAAAAGGTGAAGAGGGAAACGCTGGCCATTAACACAAAATTCGGCCATCACAGCGACGGACACACTGATTACAGTCCTAAGGCGTTAAAGGAATCAGTGGAAGGCAGCCTGAGGCGCCTTGGGACGGATTACGCCGATTCCGTTTTACTGCATAACCCGCCCTCTGAAATGCTGAAGGCAGAGGGCAACGCTCACTATGAGATTCTTGAGCAGCTCAAGAAAGAAGGTAAGATTTTAGCTTACGGGGCGTCTCTGGACACAAAAGACGACATGGTCACGTTTATGAATCATACCGGCGGGCAGGTGATAGAAGCCTTCTTTAATATACTGCATCAGGACGTGCGTTTTGCGTTTGAACTTGCAAAAAAGAAAGAGGTCAGGATTATCGCCAAAATCCCTCTTGATTCAGGGTGGCTGTCCGGTAAATATCATGGGGACTCTGTCTTCGAAGGCATACGCTCGCGGTGGTCAAGAGAAGACATCATCACCAGGGCCGGTCTGGTAGATTGGCTGCGCGCCCTGCCTCAGGAAGGGCAATCCCTGTCTCAGTTTGCCCTGCAATATTGTCTGTCCTATGGCGAGGTTGCCACAGTTATACCCGGGATAGCAGGCATGGAGCAGCTGATGATGAATATAGAGGCTTTGAAATACCCGATGGGTAATGAAACCTTGCACTGGCTGGAAAATTTTTATGAAAAGGAAGTTAAGGCAAAAAAATTGGTGTGGTAGAAAAGACGCGCCGATACCTATCCGTTCATCCCTCGATGAATACACGGAGGATAATTATTATAAGGAGGCTTTCAATGGAATGGGTTTATTTGGGACTTGCCATCGCGTTTGAGCTTTTTGGGACGACGCTGATGAAAATGTCCAACGGACTTACGAAGCTGCTGCCAAGCGTCGGGATGATCATAGCATATGCCTTGTGTTTCGGCGCTTTGGCGTTGTCATTGAAAAAAATACCGGTCAGCGTGGCATATGCCATATGGTCCGGAGTTGGAATCATCATTATATCGGTCATAGGAGTTTTAATGTTTAAAGAAAATATCAATCCGGTAAAAATAGTATCCATACTTCTCATTGTAGCGGGAGTGGTGGGCTTGAACTTAAGCGGCGTTGCTCATTAACCGGAAGGCGGCAAAATGCGCTGTCACAGTTCAGGACTGCCGGAGAAAGAGAAACCGGCGCTTATACCCCAGAGCCCCGCTGCCGTTGGGTTTTTGTAAATACAATGTGGGAGAGAAGGGCGAGGACCATGATGGATAGGTTTTTAATCAAAAATACAACGAAAGAGCAGAGGGAGGAGATCGTAAGAAGCTCGCTCGGATGCGGGGGCGGGGGCTGTGAAAACTGTTCCGCCTGCGGCGTTTACGGAGCCGGCGATCCTTACGACATGTACCGGCCCTATATCGACGGTGAAAAGGAGATTTCGGAAATCAATCAGGAATTCAAGGCATCCTTTCTCCTATAAACGACAGGTGGCTTCGAGGAGGCTGGAATGAAAATTTTATCGTTAAACGGAAGCCTTAGAAAGGACGGAAACACCGGCAGGATAATCTCGCTGATTGAGAAGAGGCTCATGGAAATCGCATACGAACAGGGCGTGCCGATAGAAATTGAAAGGATTAATATAGGGCATGCCGATATCAGGACGTGCCGGGGCTGCCGGGTATGCTTTGACGCAGGTGAGGAAAAATGTCCGTTGAAGGACGATGTTTTGGAGATCAGGGAAAAAATGCGCGAGGCCGATGCGATTATAGCGGCAAGCCCGGTATATGTGGAAGACGTGAGCGGCGCAATGAAGAATTTTTTGGACAGGCTTGCGTTTATCTGCCACAGGCCTGAATTTGCGGGCAAGACCGTTTATATTGCAACCACCTCGGGCGGCGGCTCCACGAACCACGCGGTAAATACTCTGAAAAGGGCCTTCAGCGTATGGGGCGTATCATATATCAGAAAAAACAAATTCCGGACGGGCGCATTAATGGAAACCGGCGAGATGGAAACGATACACGGCATCGGGACGGCAAAGGCGGCTGAGTTAATATACGATGCCGTAAAGAGCGGTAAGGGCCGAAAGCCTTCATTTTTATCGCTTGCTACTTTCACAGCACAGCAGAAAATTTGGCAGAAGTCGGCGGGCTGTGAAGATGTATACGATTATAAATACTGGAAGGGCAAAGGCTGGCTCGAAAAGGACTGCACGTATTATATCAAGCATGGTACGGGTATATTCAAGGTTGCTTCGGCGCGGCTGGCAGGCAGATTGATTGCCGCTTTCTTTGTGTGAAGACCTATGGAATTCAGCTGCTCCTGTGCATTGAAAATTGATACCGGTAAATTGATACAGATAAAGATTTTCATTATTCAGGTCAAATCAAGTCAGAACCTCTTCAAATACCCGTTTAACTGCAGCAACAGTTTTGCATGCCTTGCTGCCATTAACAATGGAATTATCATACGATGACAGGTAAAAAAGCTGGTCCGGTTGCTTCCGTCTATTGACTTACGGGCTGCAAAAGAATAGAATATAAAATGTTTACAGCTAAACAGTTTAGTATTAAACTATTTAGCTGTAAAATATTTAGCACCAAAGGAGCGGGATATGGCGGACCACGAAGAGCTTCTGAGCCTGTTTTACCGCATTTTGAAAAGGATGAAAAGAGAGTGGGACAATCAGCTTCAAGGGATAAACCGTTCACAATATCTTATTTTAAAGACCCTTAGCTATAGGGGGCCTCAGAAAGCGGCGCAGCTTGCCGAAGCGCTTCAGATAACTCCCGGAGCGGTTACCAGCGCCACCGACAAGCTGGTTGCGGAAGGCTTTGCAGAACGTAAGGGGGATAAGGAAGACCGGCGGGTCGTTTACCTGGAGATTACCGCCAAAGGAGAAGAGCTTGCAGAGACTCTGACCAGGGAACAAAATAATGTAACCATGAAATTTTTCCAGGGGCTGCCTGATGAAGATATTCAGCATCTCATACGGATTTATAATAAGATATCGGATAATCTCGATCAATAAATCCACACGGGCTGACATAATAACAACTTTTGAGGAGACTGCATAATGGAGCATTTATCATATCAGCGTAAGGTCACAGTGATGGTTGCGATCATCGCATCCATGTTCTTTGCTTCGATCAACCAGACAATCGTAGGCGTGGCCTTGCCCCGCATTATAGCCAGGCTGGGCGGGATGGAGTATTACACCTGGATTGTAACGATATATCTTCTGACTTCAACGATCTCTACTATCCTGGTAGGCAAGCTTTCGGATATCTATGGACGAAAGTATTTCATTTTATCGGGAATTGTGATCTTTATGATAGGAGCATTCCTTGCCGGAACTTCAAAGGATATAATCCAGCTGATTATTTACAGGGGGATCCAAGGGACGGGCGCGGGAATCATCATGGCAACAGCCTATACGGCTATTGGCGACCTGTTCTCGCCCCGTGAAAGAGGACGGTGGTCCGGGCTTATGAGCGCCGTCTTCGGGATGTCGAGCGTCCTCGGACCGGGTCTCGGGGGTTATATTGTGGATCACCTTGAATGGCATTGGGTATTCTGGCTTTTCCTTCCGCTTGGGTTCATTGCGTTTTTTATGATCCTGTTTCTTTTCCCCAGAGTTGAAAAGCAGGAATCCCGGTCGATTGATTATGCGGGCTCCTTATTGCTGACCCTGACCATCGTCCCGATGCTTCTGGCATTCTCCTGGGCGGGTACAAAATACGCATGGAGCTCGCCCGTGATCATCGGGCTCTTCGCATTCACGCTTGCGGCTCTGGCGCTCTTTATTTTTGCCGAGACCAGGGCGAAAACGCCGGTGCTTCCGCTGGATTTATTCAAGAGCAGCGTGGTGTCGATTTCCAATATAATCAGCTTCATCATGAACGCCGGTATGATGGGGGCGCTCATGTATATGCCGTTTTATGTGCAGGGAGTCATGGAAATTTCCCCTACCTATGCCGGTTATGTTACGATGCCCATGTCTGTAAGCATGCTTGCCCTGAGCGCCTATACCGGACGGTATATGACAAGGACGGGCAAATACAGGAGCCTGGCACTCACGGGAATGACAATCATGGTGTTTGGCATGCTCCTGATGATAATAATGAAGAGTATACCCGTCGCCGTGATCAGCATGATTATTTTCGGCTGCGGCCTTGGCCTCGGCATGCCCGTATTCATGCTTGCGGTGCAAAATGCCGTTGACTCGAAGGACCTGGGCGTTGCCACGGCTTCGGTCCAATTGTTCCGCAATCTCGGCGGGACGATCGGGATAGCAGTAATGGGTACCGTTCTTTCCACAAGCATAGCGAATAAGATGAACGGACTCGCTTCCGCTGCCGGAAGCGGCGCCTCGGGATTGGACCCGGAGACGTCGAAAAATCTCACTCAGCTGCTGGACCCTCAACTGCTGCTGGACCAATCCAAGCTCGGTGCGATCCGGAACGGCCTCCCTTCACAGGCCAGGCCGGTCTTTACCCATCTTATCGAAGCGCTGAGACAGGCCATGGCCGGTTCCTTATCCAACGTATTCCTGACGGGTACGGTTGTTCTTGCGGTGGCGCTCATACTTACATTTCTGCTCAAGGAGCTGCCGCTTCGCACCACAGTCCGAAAGGTAAGCAATTCATGCGGAGAAAACCCGCAGGAGCCGTCGCCGGACGTCTCACTCAACATGAAGTAGCAGCCTCGGCAACCGGGCGGGAGACAATAAAGGGCGGAGTGTGCGTCCGGAGCAGCGGCGCTTGGGCCGGCGCTTTATATTATTTATTGTTTAAATGGATCCGGTAGTATGCATTCCTGTATTCCCGCGGAGTTATTTTTTCATAGCGCTTGAAAAGCTTCAGGAAGTATTTATCATCCTGGAAGCCAAGTGCCGAAGCGATTTCCTTTACGGACAGGTCCGCCCGGGACAGAAGCTCGCGCGCTTTTGCCATTTTCATATTGTTGATGTATTCCTGCATGCTCATTCCCATATGCTTTTTAAAATAGCGGGCCAGATATTCCCGCGTGTAATTGAACTCATAAGCCACATGCCGCAGGGATATGTTCCGCGACAGGTGGACGCGTATCCATTCGGTGATCCTGGTAAGATTCCCGGGAGGATTGCCGTGAGATTTTCCGGAGGCGGATTGAGCTATAACCTGTTCTCCCAGTTCTATCAGAAGAGAAGTCAATAGGTAGTCCACGCCCAGGCCGGTATAGTAACGCGATTCATTTATGTGCAGCAGCTGGCGGGACAGAATGCCGACCCTTTCCGTACTGGAGGCGTGAAAGCGGGCGGGGAGCAGAACCATGCCGTTCAGGCCGCTGAAGTATGGATTGTTGCCCGCCTGATAGATTTCTTCCGCCGCGCTTTTCTCGTCAAGGATACAGCAGTGCTCATCCCATTTAAAATGGACCCAGTAAAAGGAGGCGCCTTTTGCCGAAGGAGCGTAGCCTTTGTGTATACGGCCGGGGAAGAGCAGCATGACGTCGCCTTCGGAGATCACGGCCTTTTCATCCTCCTGCTGGATGAATACGGAGCCCTTTGTACCTATGATAATTTCAATGCTGTCAATGACCCTCTGTGTATGTGTCCAGGCTTCATCGGCCGTGAAGCTGCCTGCGGACAAAAAACGGAGAGGTCTGTCGATGCCGGCCTTCAGGTATAACATAAGTCAATATTCTCCACCGTAAATCCTTTTTTTCTACCGACAGTCTATACCGATTGTGTCATACTGGAATTATATCGATATTTTAAAAAGGGCGCAATATGATACGATTCGTACGTTTTCAAAAGGAGTGGATTTAATGGATAAGCTGAAGGCTCTGCAGCCGGTTTCATTAAGAAATATTGAGATTTCCGACAGCTTCTGGTCAAGCTGCGTTCATCTGGTACGCGACGTCGTCATCCCCTATCAGTGGGACGCGTTGAACGACCGTATCCCTGACGCGGAGCCCAGCCATGCCGTTAAAAACCTCAGGATCGCGGCAGGCCTGGAAGAGGGCGAATTTAAGGGGTGGTTCTTTCAGGACAGCGACGTGGCAAAATGGCTTGAAGCCGTGGGATTCAGCCTGGAAGGGCATCCTGATCCGGAGCTTGAAGCAACCGCGGATAGCATTATTGAAATTATAGAAAAGGCGCAGCGGCCGGATGGCTACATGGATACCTATTTCATACTGAAGGAGCCGGATAAAAGATGGAAGGATCTGTGCGAGGGGCATGAATTGTACTGTGCGGGTCATATGATAGAGGCTGCCGTGGCATACGGCAAAGCCACCGGAAAGCGGAAGCTGCTGGGCGCGGCGTGCCGTTTCGCGGACCACATCGATTCTGTTTTCGGTCCCGAGCCCGGGAAGATCCATGGCTATGACGGCCATCCGGAAATAGAGCTTGCGCTTGTCAAGCTGTATGCCGCGACAGGAAATGAGAAGTACTTGAAGCTGAGCAGATACTTTATACAAGAACGCGGCAGGGAACCCAATTTCTTTATAACGGAATGGCGCGAGGTACGGAAGGGATATTCCATCTCTACAAGCAGCTATGTACCTGAGCCGGAGCTGAAGTATTACCAGGCCCATCAGTCCGTATATGAACAGGAGGTGGCGGTCGGACATGCGGTAAGGGCCGTGTATTTGTACGCAGGTATGGCGGACGTCGCACGGGAAACAGGGGATGTGGAGCTGCTGCAGGCTTGCAGAAGGTTATGGAAGAACATCGTCGCCAGGCAAATGTATATTACGGGAGGAATCGGCGCTACACATCTTGGGGAGGCGTTCACCTTCGACTATGATCTTCCCAACGATACCGTTTACTCCGAATCCTGCGCGTCCATCGGCCTCATATTTTTTGCGCACCGCATGCTTCAGATGGATGCCGACGGCGGATATGCCGATATCATTGAAAGGGCCCTGTACAATGTCGTGCTTGGCTCCATGTCGAAGGACGGCAGGCACTTCTTTTATGTCAACCCCCTGGAGGTTTGGCCCGAGGCTTCCGGGAAGGATCCCGGGAGGTATCATGTAAAGCCCGTAAGACAGAAATGGTTCGGCTGTGCCTGCTGCCCCCCCAATATCGCGCGGCTGCTGGTATCTTTAGGGCAGTATATCTATTCCTTCAATGAGGATACGGTATATACGCACCTTTATATCGGGGGCGCGGCGGAGTTGGAAATCAACGGAGAAAAGCTTCGCCTGCGTCAGGAAAACAATTATCCCTGGGACGGAAGGGTCCGGATCAAAATTGAAAACACCCCTGAAAAGGGATTCAAACTGGCGCTGCGCATTCCGGGATGGTGCAGGAGGTGGACGGCCCGTGTGAACGGGGATGACGCCCGGGAAGAAGGAATGCCGGCAAACGGTTATCTTGTCCTGGACCGAAGCTGGAAAGCGGAGGATGAGGTGGAGCTTGATATGGAGATGCCGGCGGAGCTGCTCAACGCCAATCCGAAAGTGCGCGCCGACGCAGGCAGGGCGGCTATCCGCAGGGGCCCTGTCGTATACTGCTTCGAAGAAAAGGATAACGGAAGTAATCTGTCGGCCCTTTCCATTGCCTCGGATTCCCGGCTCTCCGCTGTTTTTGAAGAAAATATCCCGGGAGGGATCGTCACCATCCGGGCCTCGGGCTTCCGGACGCTTGAAGAAGGCTGGGGGGACGAGCTTTACAGGCCTGCGGCCAGACGGGAAGTACCTGCGGAGCTGAAAGCCGTCCCCTATTTCATATGGGGCAACAGGGGACAGGGGGAAATGCAGGTATGGATCAGACAGCATGACTGACATCAAATAAGACGCTTAAACGAGATTATTGCCAGTCTTATTCAGGTTGGGGGGCACAGATCCTGATAAGCTGGCAATAATTCTCCAATCGCTAACAAAAAACCAAGGCTATACGGCTTGTACCTTATTGACCTCTCCGCTTATATCCAGAATGCTGGCGGTATTGAGCACAACAATGATCTCGCCTTCTATTTTCAGGATATACAGCACATAACTCTTATCGATATAGCCCGGCAGGCCGGCGGCGGAATCAACCTCTTCATCTTTTGGAGAGACGATCATGTTGACTTCATCAACGATGAAGCCGACATTACTGCCGTTTGCAATAATTATTTTAGTGTTTTCATCCGCCTCCTTCCTGTCAAGGCAAAGGAAATTGCGCAAATTAATGATTGCATATACTTTTTCCCTTAAGCTTATGATCCCTTCCACATAAGCGGGAGTATTGGGGATTTTAGTAGGAGCCACATACCGTATGATTTCGTTTACCAGCCCGATCGGGAAGCCGTACTGCACATCCCCAAGCTTCATTACGACGACCTGTTTTGTATTCTCCACGTTTATCACTCCTCTATACTCTAAAGCTTGAAACTGTCTGCACCAGGGAATCCGACTTCGCCTTTGCCGATTCAGCCATCTTTATGACCTCGTTTGACATCTGCGTTATTTCCGCCGCTTCCGTCGCTATATTGGAAGAACCCTGCGCTTCCTCGTTGGCGGAGGATGCGATTTCATCGATGGCCTTTGACATGTTCTGTATTGAAGCCAGAAGCTCTTCGGAGGTGGCGCTGAAATCGGTCACCATGTCGTTGATGCTGTTCGAGCTCTGGTTGTATTGCTCGCTGGTATTAACAAGGTTCTCATAGTCGTTCAGCACCTTCTTGTCGATGAACTCCATGATTTCACCCGAGCTGGAGGAGAGAGCCTTGACTGCCTCGAAGATAACCTTGGTCACCTCCTGTATCCTGGTAACCGTATTTTTGGAGCCTTCCGCCAGCTTTCGGATCTCCTCCGCGACAACGGCAAAGCCTTTTCCGGCGTCGCCCGCCCTTGCCGCCTCGATTGCCGCGTTCAGCGCAAGCAAATTCGTTTGGGTGGTTATCGCGAGAATCGCCTCGGACAATTCATTGATTTTATTTACCGCCTTTGATTGCTCGATCGCGCTCTGCAAGTCCCCCTTTGTCCTGCCGTACATTTCAAGCGCGTTTTCTTTTGAGGAGATTGCGTTCTGCTTCATTTCTCTGGATATCTTGCTCACATTGCTTGCTATGATGGAGCCTTCCTGCGCTTTAGACGCTATGGATTCAACGGCGTTTTCAATTTCCGCCGAGGTGGCGTTCATCTCTTCCGTAGAGGAAGCGGTTTCCTCGGTCCCGGCCGACAGCTCCTGCGTCGTGGCGGAAACTCCTTCGATGCTTTTATTAAGCTGCTCCATCTTGGCATTGATGCTGATAAGCATTTCGCTTACGCTCGAGGATTCCTCAACCACCCTTCGGATGATATTTTTTATGGACTGCTGCATTGTACTGATTGCGTTTGCGAGAAACCCGGTTTCATCCTTCATCTTGAGCAGCCCGGAGGGCACCGCTCCTGTGAAATCTCCGGTCGCCACTACGTTCAGGTAGTCCGACGCCGCCCTTATGGGCTTCGATATGCCTGACGCAATTAAGAAGGTAAATAGGATGCCGATCACAAGAAAAACAATCGATACGATGATGATCGTCAATGCCAGCTCGCTTACCTTTGACATCGCTTCAGACTTAAGCACCGTTACGGCCAGCGACCAGCCGGTGCCCTGCACCGGAGCGAAGCCCATGTATTTCGCTTCGCCGTTAAAGGTGTATTCGCCTGTCCCCGCTTTGCCTTCCGCCATCTGCTGCTCTAATGCAACCAGAGATTTTAATTCGGGTTCCTTTTCGAGTCTTTCAGAATCGTTATTCATATTAATGACAAGGTCCTTATTGCTGTGGGCGATTGTTGTGCCCTTATTGTTTATCATATAAGCGCTTCCGCTTTTGCCGAACTTGATATCATTGGTAAGAGTGCTCAGCTCGTTTCCGTCGCGGATAGCGACCAGCACCCCTTTAACGGTGTTGCCCTCTTTAATCGGGACCGCGTAGGATACGATCACGCTGTTATCGGTTTTGCTGACAATAGGGTCCGAAACCGCGCTTTCACCGGATAATGCCTTTATAAAATAATCTCTCGTCGAAATGTCGGAGCTGTCTCCCTTTGTGTTTTTGGCATGGCCGCTCGTGTCCGCGATATTCATTCTCAGGTGTCCGTTTCTTTTCACTTCGTTCTCCAGCATCTTCAGCTTCTCGTCAAGGGTTAACGTATCCTTTTTAATTGCGTCGGTTTCAGCCAGCGCCTCCAGGGTATTCAGCTGGGCATCGACCCTTTCCTGGACTACCTTGGCACCCGTGTCCGCCAGTTGGGAAAGCGATTCGTCAATACTGGAGGATAAGGCGCCGCTGGACGCTATATAGGTTATAGCGCTGAGTCCTATACATATGAGGAACAGCAGGCCGCCGAAAAAAAATGATAGCTTCGTTTTAATGCTTTTTAATTTTAACATAATCCCCTCCGTTAACATTAGTATGTGCATTTAATGAATGCCGGCAATTTACAGAAGAGCACAAATATAACCGAAAGTGCGTTTGCAGCGGTCGTCGATTATTGTCGTAATTTGGTGCCCGTTATACTATAATAAAGCAATATTCACATGATATAAATCGTTTTACAAAGTTGTCATAACCAGGGTTATGACAACTTTGTAAAGTGTATATTACCCTGGTTATATAGTGTTTTATATAGTATATAATCTTTAATGTTCTGAGGGGGATATCTCTTTGATAACTAAAATGACATTTGGTGAATGCCTGAGATTCATGCTTTCCGCTTTAGACATAAGTATAAACCGATTGTCAAAAGCTATAAATGTAGATAGCTCGCTGGTTAACCGCTGGATTCACGGGACAAGAATTCCGGCGTATCATACCCCGTATATTGAAAGCATCACCGAATATCTTGCAAAAAACATCCAGAATTCCTTTCAAATGCAGTATCTGAACGAGCTGTTCCAAAATGTATGCGAGGACCGCTCCTTGATGGATTGCAATAAAGAAAAAATAAGGATAACGCTATTGGAAGCTCAGGGATACTCTGTTGAATGCAAAAAAAATGAGCGTAAGAAAGGGAGGGACTTACCAAAGGCCGGAGAGCAAATATCAAAATCGCCAAATCATTACCGGAACGACGGGCAGAGGGAGACTCGCACAATTGAGCCGGACAAAGCGTTCGATACGCCGGAGTTTGACGGCTCCGTAGCCCTGTCGGACAGCGATAAAATTATTTTCGGCGCCGAAAATATTATTTCCTCTTATGCCTCTTTGCTTGAAGCGGCTTTAAAAAAGGAATCCGAAGACAACAAAATAATCTATATTACATATAACAACGACCTGGATATGGAATCCAATTCCTGCGACCAATTAACCTACTGGAAGGAGCTTTTGTTAAAAGCTCTGAACAATGAGTGGCACATATTGATATTATTGAGGTTCAACAACAGCATCGACCGTACGTTAAGATTCATAAATTTCGTACTACCGCTTTTGAAAACCGGAAGGCTGGACATCTACTATTTTAAAAAATACGGTTCGAACACGGCGGAGAGGGAAGTATACGTCGTTTCGGGAGCCGGGGCCCTGTCCTGCTTTTCCACCGGGCTGCATTCAAATATCAACTGCGCTTTTTATTTTGAGAACAAGATTGCCGTCAATATTCTGACGGATTACTTTAATGTCCTTCTTGCAAACTATTCCCAGCCTCTCATAAAATATTTTTCCGGCGAAAGCATTTTTGACTATGACAGACGCCTCCTTGAGAATGAAGAGAGCACGGGAAACCGGATTCTGTTTGAACATTGCTTCAGTATGACAATACCCTTGAATCTGTATGAGAAGCTTCTGAAAAGAAAAAACGCCTCGAATGACGAAATCTCAAAGGGACTGGATTTCTATAAAAGACGGCTGGATGCATTTCTGCTGAACGTAAAAACCTGTGAATACAGGGATATCTATTTCTCGGATTCGATTTTAAATCTCGTTGAACAGCGGAAGTACCGCTATTGCAGCGATAGCGGAATCGAGACAATGGAGCTGGAGGTCGGGGATATTATCGAGTACCTGCAAAATATCGTCCGCCTTCTCAAAACGCATGAAAATTACAGTATCGCCTTTATACCCCGGAATTTTAACAACCCCGTCAATATCGACAATTATTATTTCCTGATCAAAGAGAGGCAGACCGTGTTACTGGGAGTTTGCGGCCCTTCCGAATCCATGCCGGAGCTGCGGCTGTTCATAGACGAGCCCATGTTTGTCCAGGCCTTCAATGAGTATTTTAAGGGGATATGGGAACACATCGCTCCGGTATACAAGGATAAAAAGGAGACGGTCACATGGCTGCAAAGCCAGATAGATCTCCTGAGCAGATACGCAGGCCGGGTCTAAGCTTGAAAGGCGAACCGGCCGACGCGTCAGTCCTTGCTGTCCCTGCTCCTTTCAAGCGCTCCGCGCAGCTGGTCCTGGAGAGTTATATCGACAAAACGGATAAATTCCTCCGGAGTCTGCTTTATATCTCCAAGCAGCCAGCTTTCAATCATGGCGGCAAGGGATACCGTATAAAAATGCGTCAGGAATTCTCCATACTCCTGAGAAACCTGCACTTTCTGTCCGAAGTAGAATACGGTTTTTTTGATTATTGCATAAATATCCGTGTAAAAGAAGCGCTTGAGATGCCCGTGCCCGATCGAATGCAGAGCGCAAAGGCAGACGGCCCTGTTTTCCTGTATATAATTGATCAGCTGCAGCACCCCGTCCTGCCACACAAGGATGCCCTCATGACGCGCAAGAAGAGTGATGGCCTCCTGATTGTACATCCATTTTACCTGATCGTAAATGTCTTCGAAATGGTAATAGAAGGTCTGCCTGTTGAGGCCGCAGTCCTCGACGATTTCACGGACCGATATCCTGTTCAGGGGCTTTTGGGCCATGAGCTTTTTCAGTGATGCTGTCAGCAGCTTTTTTGTCATTTCACCCGTAATGGAATTGTGCATCCTGTTGTCCTCCCTCGTTCAAAAAATTATAGCACAGAATTGTTAAAAGTTCTACAAACCGGGAAAAGCTCTATACAATCCCCCCGTGATTGTCTGAAATACCGACAGACGCGGGGGGATTGTATATGTTCCGGAGGCCGGCGGCGATGTATCCTTACCATTGGAGGTGGCGTATATGCCTGTGAGCAAATATAAAATTACCCTGCATAGCCCCATGGGTTTAAAAGACGGAAAGCTCACGCTTATAGAAGACGGAGCTTCGCTGTCGGGCGTTTTGAGCCTTCTGGGGTGTGAAAGCAGCTTCGGGGGAGGCTCCATTGAGGACGGCCGGTATTCGTTTCATGCCAGATTGATAACTCCTCTTGGGGATGTTCCATGCAGAGTAGAGGGAGAAATATTCGGGGACATGCTTGTCGGAGTATCCCATTCCGGGAAGGGGAGCATGTCTATCACCGGCAAAAGGATAAACGAATAGGGCGGGGATTGAGAAAAGCTATGCATAAAATATTCGAAACAGTTTTAAATCACAAAAAAACCGTACTGGTCATGTTCTCGGCGGCGGCCGTTATCTGCTATTTCCTTTCGAGAACAGTTACAGTCGATTATGAAATGATGGATTACCTTCCGGACAGATCGCCGTCCACGATCGCCCTGGATGTAATGAGCAGCGAATACAGCGGGGGGATACCGAACGCGCGCATCATGGTGCGGGATGTCACCATCCCGGAGGCGCTGGAGGTGAAGAAGCGGATCCAGGCGGTAAAGGGCGTGACGGACGTAACCTGGCTGGACGATACGGTAAGCCTCGACGTCCCTTTGGAAAGCCTGGATGACAGCATAACCGGCAATTACTATAAGGACGGCTGCGCGCTGTATGTGGCTGCGATTGCAAAGGGCGAGGCGATCAAGGCTCTGGCCGATATCAGAGCCATCATAGGGGAGGACGGCGCCATGACCGGCTCGGCGGTAAACACCGCGGTAGCGACCGAGTCGACAAGCGAG
The DNA here is from genome assembly GCA_023415815.1 of Bacillota bacterium. Lineage (GTDB taxonomy): Bacteria > Bacillota > Clostridia > Acetivibrionales > DTU013 > JAEZJL01. Next base: position 15,053 of record JAEZJL010000470.1, read on the forward strand.
GAAATCGGCCGCATTTCGCTCCTTGTGGCATCGATCTGCTTTGTAATCCTGCTGCTGACCTCCACCTCGCTGATCGAGCCGGTGCTGCTGATGCTGACAATAGGAG
>JAEZJL010000416.1 GCA_023415815.1 Bacillota bacterium
TACGGGGGAGCAGGCGGATTCCGGCAATGATCTGGAAAACCTGAATTACGACATCCTGGACAGGGGTCCCGTCAAGGGCGGGACGCTCAAGCTTTTCACGACCAGACCGGATACTCTGAACCCAATATTGACAAAAAACACCTATGTGAGCGATTTTCTGTCCCTTGTCTACGAAGGCCTCGTAAAGCTGGACCGGAGCGGTTTTCCCGTACCGGTGCTGGCGGATTCCTGGGAGGTCTCCCCGGACGGCCTCGTATGGGACTTCCATATAAGGAGCGGCGTCCAGTGGCAGGACGGGAAACCGTTTACCGCCAACGACGTTCAGTATACCTTTGATTGTATTTTTAACAGCGCGGCGGACTCGATATATAAGAGGCAGCTGCAAAATATCGCCACCTATACAGCCGCCGACGCTTCCAGCTTCAAGATGGTCCTTCGCAAGCCCAATTCCTTCACGCCCGAATTGCTGACCTTCCCCATACTTCAGGCCTCGTCCGGCGCATCCGGGACCGCAGATTTCACTCCTTCGGGCACCGGCCCCTTCAGGTTTGACTCATACGGCGAAGGGAAAAAAATAACCCTTCTGGCGAACAGCGGCTGGTGGCGGCTGAAAAGTGAGGGTGAGGGCTCAGGGGACAGGATGTATCTCAGTGAAGTAGACATAAACGTATACAAGAATCCGGACGACGCCTTAAACGCTTTCCAGTCGGGCGATGCGGATGTTGTCAGTATAAATGCCTCCGACTTTAACAAGTATAACGGCAGGACCGATTTGATACTCAAGAAATTCACCTCAAGGGATTTTGAATTCCTGGCTGTGAATCTTTACAATCAGGTCTTCGCCGACCCTAATTTGAGGAAGGCCCTCGCCTCGGCAATCGACAGGGAGGCGGTTATAAAAGATGTTTACAAGGGCGACGCCATAGCGGCCGACCTGCCCGTATGCCCCGAATCCTGGCTTTTCGACGGATTGGCAAAAGCAAGCGGAGGCGCCGTCCTGCCGACCGCCGACCTTCTTAAGCTGGGGGGCTGGAATGAAAAAAGCTGGCAGCCTGCCGAAAACGAAAGCAGGTATTATAAAAATATCAACGGCGTCAGAAAAAACCTTGATGTTGAAATACTTGTAAATAATAACAACAGCTCAAGGGCGAACGCCGCGGACATAATTTGCGCGCAGCTCAAGGCCGCGGGTATAAACGCAAAAACCACCAGGCTGGGCTGGGACGAGTTGCTCGCGAGAATTGATTCCAGGAAATTCGATATGGCGTTACTCGGCTGCAGGACGACCCAGATCCCCGACATATCGTTTTTATATTCAAACAGCTACCTTCCGTCCTACAAGGCGTTGCAGGGAGACACGGGCCGGAATGTCGCAGGCTATGCGAACGCCGATGTGAACTCATACATCGGACAAATATTCGCCGAGCCCTCCAGCGACAGCAAAAAGGCCATGTTTTTCAATATGAAGCAGATAATCGACGCCGACATGCCCTATATCGGCTTGTATTTTACGGAAAACGCCCTCATATACAGGAAAAACATCCGCGGCCTGCTTGAGCCTTATATATGGGACAGGTACAACGATATCACCAGATGGTACAAGCCGGAGCTCCAGTAATAGATATTTACAGTCCGGCGGATGGAATATATAATAATACAGATGTCAAAGCTAAGGATTAAGGAGCCGTTGAAAATGATATGGATAATACTGGCGATTGCTATCGCCGCAGCCGACCAGCTCAGCAAATACATCGTTATGCAGAACATACGGCCGGACCAGATGATACCCGTCATAGACAATTTTTTTTACCTGACCTTTATAAGGAATAAGGGCGCCGCTTTCAGCATACTGCTCAATGGCAGGCTCTTTTTTCTCATACTGACTCCGATAATCGCAATATTTCTCATATATTTTCTCTTCAAAAGCAAGAGCAGCTTCCTCAAGCTCTCGCTTGCGATGATCCTGGGCGGGGCTGCCGGCAACTATATCGACAGGCTTTTGATAGGCAGCGTGACAGACTTTTTTTCCTTCTATTTCGGTTCATATCCCTTTGCGATTTTTAATGTCGGAGATATGATGATAACCATAGGCACCTGTCTGCTTGCAGTATATCTTATATTCATCTATAAGGAGCCGGGCAAAAAAGAGTCGAAGCCGGAAAATGCAGGTCAGGAAAATGCGGGACAGGAAAATGCAGAGTAAGGTCGTAGAGCTGACGGCGGACGCCGCCGACAAAAGAATAGACGCCTGGCTCCCGGAAAAACTGGGGGACTATTCCAGGACGTACTTCCAGAAGCTTGTGGACGAAGGCGGAGTCACGGTGAACGGCAGGACGGTGAAGACGAATTACAGGCTTAAGGAAGGCGACGCCGTCCGGATAGCCATACCCGAGCCGGAAAGGCTCAATGTTTGCGCCGAAGCTATCAAGCTGGACATCCTTTACGAGGATGCCGACATAGTGGTTGTGAACAAGCCGCGCGGCATGGTTGTGCACCCCGCCGCCGGAAATTATTCGGGCACGCTTGTGAATGCCCTTATGGAGCACTGCAAGGGCTCTCTTTCCGATATAAACGGAATCATACGTCCGGGCATTGTCCACAGGATCGACAAGGACACCTCCGGAGTGCTGGTGGTGGCCAAGAACAACTCCGCCCACGAAAAGCTCTCCAACAGGCTCAAGGACCATGATATCGAAAGGATATACATCGCTGTCGCCGACGGCGTGATCAGGGAGGATTCGGGTAAAATAGACGCGCCTGTGGGAAGGCATCCGGTCGACAGAAAAAAGATGTCCGTGAATACAAAAGCCGGAAGACGGGCGGTGACCCATTTCAAGGTGCTGGAGAGGTTCCCGGAGGCGACGCTGGTGGAATTGAGGCTTGAAACGGGCAGGACCCATCAGATAAGGGTGCATATGTCCTTTATAGGCCATCCGCTGCTCGGCGACCCCGTATACGGAAGAAGAAAGCAGATCCCTGGCATTGTGGGTCAGGCGCTGCACGCAAGGCTGCTGGGCTTTGTGCACCCCGGTACGGGAGAATACATGGAGTTTTCCGCCGAACCTCCCGCTGATTTCCTGGAGCTGGTCGGGAGACTGAGGGCGGGAGATATGGCGTAAATATTTGATATTTAATGCCTGAATATTTTGCGGATTATTATATGGACAAGCATTTTTCATTGTGGTATTATGTATTAAATTGAATAAGCAACCTTTTAACTGGTCCGGAGAGGCTGGAAGGGTAAATCAAGTAGTAGCAGTCAGACTATAGAATACGTGCTTCCTGTCGCCCGGCAGGAAGCTTTTGTATTTTAAGGATAACGAGGTGACCGTGTTGGAAAAGGCCGTAATAATGGACGAGAGCGGAATAATGCGCGCCGTCACGAGAATTGCGCATGAGATCATCGAAAAGAATAAGGGCGTGGACGACATGGTGCTCATAGGCATACAGCGCAGGGGAGTGCCGCTCGCAAAGCTTATCGCGGAGAAGATATACGAGGTCGAAGGGAAAGCCGTCCCCGTAGGCATACTGGATATCACATTTTACAGGGACGACCTGAGCATGCTGTCCGAGCACCCCGTTATAAACGGCACGGAGATAAATTTTTCGGTGACGGATAAAATAATCATACTGGTTGACGACGTACTATATACCGGAAGGACCGCAAGGTCGGGAATAGACGCCATAATGGATATCGGCAGGCCGAAGATGATACAGCTTGCGATATTGATAGACAGGGGACACAGGGAGCTTCCCATCCGCGCGGATTATGTCGGGAAGAATGTCCCGACCTCCCGGAGCGAGGTCATAAATGTGAAGCTGTATGACGTGGACAGAGTGAATTCGGTGACAATCAGCGACCTCGAAAAGGGTCAGGTACATTAAAGAGTGAGAGCTATTCTTACTCTTTTTTTTAAGGCAATTTGGCGGCACGCCAAATTTGTAAAAGGCGATGGGACTCGATGTCCCTGAGTCTTAAACGGGTAATCTGACGGGACGCAAATGCGAAAAAGCTGAAAATAAATCAAAAAGGCGGGAGGTAGCAATGAATCTCAGAACAAAGGATCTACTAGGGTTGAAGGAACTGACCGCAGAAGAGATAGAATACATTCTCGACACTGCGAAGACAATGAAATACATCCTGACCACAAACAACAAGAAGACGCCGCACTTACAGGGCCGCTCGATAATAACGCTTTTTTATGAGAACAGCACCAGGACGCGGCTCTCCTTCGAGCTCGCCTCAAAATACATGAGCGCGAGCGCCGCCAACATATCGGCCTCCTCCAGCAGCGTGGCGAAGGGGGAAACGCTGATAGACACCGGCCGGACGATCGACAGGATGGGAACGGACGTCATCATCATAAGGCATCCCCATTCGGGCGCTCCGCACCTCCTGGCAAAGCATGTCAGGGCTTCTGTCATAAACGCGGGCGACGGTATGAACGAGCACCCGACGCAGGCCCTGCTCGACATGTTTACAATACGAGAAAAAAAGGGTCCGCTGAAGGGGCTCAAGATAGCGATCGTAGGCGACATATACCATAGCAGGGTTGCGAGAAGCAACATCTGGGGGATGCTCAAGCTCGGGGCCGAGGTGAATGTCGCAGGCCCTTCGACCCTGCTGCCGCCCGGCATCGAAAAGACCGGGGCAAGGGTGTTCGGCACAGTACAGGAGGCGCTGATAGACGCGGACGTGGTAATGGGCCTCCGGATACAGCTTGAAAGGCAGAAGAAGGGGCTGTTCCCGACCGTAAGGGAATATTCGAGATTTTTCGGTCTGGACGACAAAAGGCTGCTGCTGGCCAGGGACGACGCAATGATCATGCATCCTGGGCCGGTAAACCGGGGCGTCGAGCTGTCGAGCAGCGTGATCGACTGCGAGAGGTCGGTCATAGACGAGCAGGTCACAAACGGAGTTGCCGTCAGAATGGCTCTGTTATATCTATTGACCAGGAGGAGCGGAAATGAAGCTGCTAATTAAGGACGGACATGTTATTGATGCGAAAACGGGCAGAAATGAAATATGCGACATACTCGTGGACAACGGCAGGATCACGGAGATTTCCGCGGCGATTGAAGCCCGGAACTGCGACGTCATAGACGCCTCCGGCAAATATGTGCTTCCGGGCCTTGTGGACGCGCACTGCCATCTTAGGGACCCCGGCTTCGAGTACAAGGAGGATATCGAAAGCGGCACCAGGAGCGCAGCCGCAGGAGGCTTCACCTCGATAGCGTGCATGCCCAATACAAATCCCGTAGCCGATAATGAAGCGGTTATAAAATATATCATAAACAAGGCGAAGCAGGAAGGGCTTGTAAATGTATTTCCGATAGGCGCGATATCCAAGGGCCAGAAGGGCGAGGAGCTTGCGGAGATAGGAGAGCTCAAGTTCGCGGGGGCGGTTGCGGTCTCCGACGACGGAAAGCCGGTAAAAAGCCCGTCGCTGATGAAGAAGGCTCTGCAGTACGCTTCCATGTTCGACATCACCGTCATATCGCACTGTGAGGATACCGAACTGGCCGAAGAGGGCGTTATGAACGAAGGAGTCCAGTCTACGTTATCCGGCCTGAGGGGCATTCCTTCCGCAGCCGAGGAGATAATGGTGGCACGGGAGCTCATACTGTCCGAATATACAAAGGTCCCGGTGCATATAGCGCATGTGAGCACGGCTCTGTCCGTACAGCTCATAAGGGACGCCAAAAAGAGGGGCGTGAAGGTGACCTGCGAAACCTGCCCACACTACTTTTCATTGACGGAGGATGCCTGCGAGGGCTTCAACACCCTTGCAAAGGTAAATCCGCCGCTGCGCACCGAAGACGACGTCCGGGCCGTAATCGAAGGCCTGAGGGACGGAACAATCGATATCATCGCCACCGACCATGCGCCCCACCACCCCGATGAAAAAAACGTGGAATTCAACCTTGCGGCGAACGGTCTGGTAGGCTTCGAAACGGCGCTGCCGCTGGCCGTGACATATCTGGTCAGGCCGGGCGTCCTGAGCATGGAAAAGCTGGTCGAAAAGCTCTGTGTGAACCCGTCGCACATCCTGGGCCTGAACAAGGGAGTGCTTGAGGTCGGGAGAGCGGCCGACATAACGATAATTGACGTAGACGAGGAATTTACCGTGGATACAAGCAGCTTCAAATCCAAAAGCAAAAACTCGCCCTACAACGGCTTCAGGCTGTTCGGAACGGTCTGCTACACAATCGTGGAGGGCAGGATCGTAGTAAGGGAAAAGGTGGTGCTGTAATGTTTGCAGACAGGCTTATAGAAAAAATAAGGGGATATGACAACCCTTCGGTGGCGGGCCTTGACCCGAGGCTGGAATATATTCCCGAGCATCTGAGGGAAAATGCCTTCAGGGAGCACGGAAGGGGCCTGGAGGGGGCGGCGGCCGCAATCCTCGACTTTAACAGGGGCTTGATCGACGCCCTGTGCGACATTGTCCCGGCTGTGAAGCCGCAGCTTGCATACTATGAAATGTATGGCACGGAAGGCATAAAGGCCTTCTGTGAAACCGTCCGGTATGCCGGCTCCAGAGGAATGCTGGTGATTGCCGACGGGAAGCGCAACGACATAGGAAGCACTGCCGAGGCATATTCTTCGGCCTTTCTCGGAAGGAACTGCCTGGACGGCGCGCAGCAGCCGGTTTTCGACGCCGACGCCCTTACGGTGAACCCGTACCTGGGGATAGACGGGGTCAGGCCTTTTATTGAGGACTGCGGGAAATACGGCAAAGGTATTTTCGTACTGGTCAAGACCTCGAACAAATCCTCGGGCCAGCTGCAGGATCTGAAAACCGAAAGCGGAAATAGTATATTTGAAATAGTTGCGGGGCTTGTGGATGAATGGGGAAGCGGGCTGTCGGGCAAATACGGCTACAGCAGCATCGGTGCGGTCGTCGGCGCGACTTATCCTGAGCAGGCTGTGATACTGAGGCAGATAATGAAAAAAGCATATATACTTGTGCCGGGCTACGGGGCGCAGGGCGGAAGCGCGTCGGACGCCGCACGCTGTTTCAACTCCGACGGGCTGGGGGCGATCGTGAACGCTTCCAGGACCATCATGTGCGCCTGGCAGTCGGAAAAATGGTCCGGCAGATACGGCGGCAGGGAATACGACCTGGCGGCCAGGGCGGAAGCGGAAAGGATGCGCGATGAATTGAGGGAAGCGATACAGAAGATTGCCAACCGGCATTGAGGGAAACGGAGGATATTTTGATGAGGGCTTATTTGGCGCTGGAAGACGGGACAGTATTTGAAGGCACCGGCTTTGGGGCTGAGGGCGAGGTTATAGGAGAGATCGTGTTCAATACCGGAATGACGGGCTACCAGGAGGTACTTACCGACCCGTCATACTGCGGTCAGATCGTAACGATGACCTACCCGCTTATAGGAAACTACGGAGTGAACTTCGACGATATAGAATCAGCGAAACCCCAGGTAAGGGGCTTCGTGGTAAGGGAAATGTGCAAGACGCCGAGCAACTGGCGTTCGCTGGAAAGCCTCAGCGAGTACCTGAAGAGATACGGCATTATAGGTATAGAAGGCATCGATACAAGAGCGCTGACGATAATACTGAGGGACAGGGGTACCATGAAGGGCATGATAGCCACAGGCGGGGACTTCAGCCTGGAGGGCAGGCTTGAGGCTGTCAGGGCGTATGAGATAACAAACCCCGTAGAAAAGGTCACAACTCCCGAAATAAAGCATTTCGAAGGGAAGGGGCACAGGGTCGCGCTCATCGACTACGGAATAAAGCAGAACATCATACGCTCTCTTGTAAAAAGAGACTGCGACGTTTATCTGTTTCCCGCCTCGGCGACTGCGGAGGACATACTCGGAATAGAGCCGGACGGCGTCATGCTTTCCAACGGACCCGGCGACCCGAAGGACTGCGTGCCTCAGATAGAGACCATACGGCAGCTTGCAGGCAAGCTTCCCATATTCGGGATATGCCTGGGTCACCAGCTGACGGCGCTGGCCTTCGGTTCGGATACTGAAAAGCTGAAATACGGCCATAGGGGCTGCAATCATCCCGTTAAGGACATCGCCAGGGATCTTACCTACATCACTTCTCAGAACCATGGCTATACCATTGTGGAGGAAAGCATGGACAAAGAGCGGATGCGCGTCAGCCACAGGAACATGAACGACGGGACGGTCGAAGGCGTCGAATACCTCGATGTACCGGTATTCACGGTGCAGTTTCATCCGGAGGCCTCGCCGGGCCCAGCGGACACCGCATACTTGTTCGACAGGTTCATAAGCCTTATGGATGCCTGGAAAGGAGAAAAATGATATGCCTCGACGCAAGGATGTAAAAAAAGTTATGGTCATCGGCTCAGGTCCGATTATCATCGGCCAGGCCGCCGAGTTTGACTATGCCGGGACACAGGCCTGCCAGGCCCTCAGGGAAGAAGGGATCGAGGTAGTGCTGGTCAACAGCAATCCGGCAACGATCATGACGGATACGAATATAGCCGACAGGGTTTATATAGAGCCGCTCAACGCGGAAACAGCAAAAAAGATAATCCTCAAGGAGAAGCCGGACAGCCTGCTGCCTACGCTCGGAGGGCAGACGGGGCTCAATCTTGCCATGGAGCTTGCGGAATCAGGCTTTCTCGCGGAACAGAACGTCAGGCTGCTCGGCACCGCAACAGAAGCCATAAAGATGGCGGAGGACAGGCAGGCCTTCAAGGATACCATGGAAAAGATAGGCGAGCCCTGCATTGCCAGCAAGGTCGTCACCACTGTGGGAGACGCGCTGGGCTTTGCGGCGGAGATCGGCTATCCGGTGATTGTCAGGCCGGCATACACGCTTGGGGGGACAGGCGGTGGAATCGCGGCAGACAGGGCCGAGCTGGAGGAAATTGCCTCAAACGGCCTCAGGCTCAGCAGGGTCGGACAGGCGCTCATCGAAAAGTGTATTTCCGGCTGGAAGGAAATCGAGTATGAGGTCATGAGGGACGGCAAGGGGAATGTCATCACCGTCTGCAACATGGAAAATATAGACCCCGTGGGAGTGCATACGGGGGACAGCATTGTGGTCGCGCCATCGCAGACCCTTTCGGACAAGGAATATCAGATGCTCCGTACGGCGTCGCTGAAAATAATCTCCGCCCTGGGCATCGAAGGCGGCTGCAACGTGCAGTTCGCGCTGCATCCCACAAGCTTTGAATATGCAGTGATAGAGGTGGATCCAAGGGTCAGCCGGTCGTCGGCATTGGCCTCGAAAGCGACCGGATACCCCATAGCGAAGGTCGCTACAAAGATAGCGGTCGGCTACGGACTGGACGAGATAAAAAATGCGGTGACGGGCAAGACCTACGCCTGCTTTGAGCCCACACTCGATTATGTGGTGGTCAAGATACCAAAATGGCCCTTTGACAAGTTTGTAAAGGCCAAAAGGACGCTGGGCACACAGATGAAGGCTACCGGCGAGGTGATGGCGATAAGCAGCTCCTTCGAGGCCGCCCTCATGAAGGCCGTCAGATCGCTCGAGCTCGGACTGTTCACGCTTGAGCAGGAGCTGTACAAAAAGCCCGACACCGGAGAAATCATAAAAAAATTGGGAGACATCAACGACGAGAGGATATTCGTCATAGCCGAAGCCCTCCGC
>JAEZJL010000423.1 GCA_023415815.1 Bacillota bacterium
GGACGGAGACCTGACCTTGCATATAAACGGCTCTGCCGCTCCTGTCATGAAGGATGAGGAATGGGCTACCAAGCCCTTCCATTCCATCGGGGGAATGCCCGAGATATCCTTCCAGCAGGAGAAGGGCGGAAAAGCCAAGGCGGTGCTGGTGATTTATTCCTGGGCTACGAACAAGATAGGCTCCACAGGGGTCTTAAAAGCTTACAGGTATGCCGGTGGGCATATCATCGAGGTCAGGCTTAAAGAGGCCGGGCATATCATAAAATACAAGGGCGGGGATATGGCTGGCATCACCTTCCCGTCGCTCGGAAGGACTGCGGATGTGAAAATCGATCCGATGACATTAGGAATGCTCTCAAATGGCGGGGCTTCGCCCAAGCAGGAGCTTGAGGCCAGGGATACATTTAATCTCCACCCCCTCTGGTACATTGTCAAAGATTATAACGGCGACGGGCAGGCCGAGCTCTGCGGGCATTATTTATTGCGATGGCCGCCGTTTTCCCTGTGCGGTCTGTATATTTATTACAAATATGAAAACGGAGAGCTTGAGCCGGTTCAGGCATTTATCCCATTCTCCTACAGCGATGACGAAAGAAGGATTTATCTGAAGAGCAGCATCTTTGACCTGATAGAGTATAAAGGGTATCTGGCCGTCGGGGACAGCGGCATCGCGGATGAAAGCTTCAAGCCGGGCTATGACTATGCTCCGGATGAAATAAAAGGAGTATTGAAGGAGCTGCAGGAGGATAAAATCCTGAAAGCAAAAGGGGAACGGTTATATGTAGATTTTTAGCTTTTATGTCAACTGAACATATCTCGGCCAACGGGCTTTAAAGGAGCTGCCATGGAAAGCGGCAGAAGATAACCGGGGTTCTCCGGTGGGGAATATTAAAGGGAAAATACGCGACCCGGGAAATTAAATGCTTTGATATTTATTATCAGGACGGCGGAATCTCAGGACGGAATTAGCGGGAGAGAAATAGGGGAGGGATGTCCTGTGCTTGAAAACGGAGAAGATATCTGCAGCTGCAAAAAGACAAAGTGCGTGAGGCACGGCATTTGCAAAGCGTGCCTTGATTATCACAGGCAGTCGGAGAAACTGCCCTTCCCGTATTGCAAGCGTCCGAAAAAGAATATGCTTAAACAATTATTCGGGATGAAACAGGACCCGTAAATATGTTAAAATTGTTATGGATATTTTGCTTTTTATGCACGATCGATCATCCCGGAATTCCGGTAGATTAAAATTTGGACGGAGGGTTACAGATGATGAAGAAGGTTTCGGCAGCGCTCATGGTTTTTATTTTGGTAATGCAGTTTGCTTCGCTTGCCGTGTTTGGCGAAGAGAATAAGGCGGATTCTTCCGGTGCGCCTGCTTTGAAAGCGGAAGCTGCGGTCCTGATGGACCAGAAAACAGGCAAGGTGCTGTATGAAAAGGAATCGCACAAAAGAATGTATCCCGCCAGTCTTACTAAAATATTGACTGCCGTGCTGGTTATTGAGAATCTGGACCTGGAGGAGCCTGTAACCGTAGGGAAGGAAATTAACCGGATAGGCAAGGATTCGAGCGGAGCGGGCTTAAGCGTCGGGGAAAAATTGACCGTCAGAGACCTGGTCTGGGCCTTGATGCTGCCCTCGGGCAACGATGCCTCGTACACTGCTGCCGTCACCGTCGCGAGAAAGAAGTCCGGCAACGCCTCGATGGACATCCAGGAGGCGATAAAGTATTTTATTGACATGATGGATAAAAGGGCGCAGGAGATCGGCGCAAAGGAGTCGAACTTCACAAACCCCGACGGCTACCCTGACGATAAGCATTACAGCACGGCCTTCGACATGGCTCTGATCTCAAAGGAGGCCATGAAGAACGACTTTTTTAAGGAAGTGGTCAAAACCTACTCCTACAAGGCAAAGGACGACGCAGCTTCCCAGACGTCCTCAAAGGGTAAAAAGGGGCCGCCCGAATGGACCAATAAAAACCTGCTGATCAATCCGGACAGCAAATACTACTACGAGTATGCGACGGGAATCAAAACAGGCAGCACTTCCGCCGCCGGTTATTGCCTTGCGTCGTCCGCGGCTAGGAACGATATTTCGCTTATATCCATTGTAATGAAAGACGACAAGGAAGAGGCGAGATGGGCGGATACCAAGGCCTTGTTCGAATACGGCTTTGAGAACTTCAAATACTACGAAATCCTGCGCAAAGGCATGCCTGTCGGCAATATAGAGGTGGCCAGGAAATACCTCGGCGACACGGTGAAAATCGATGCCCTTGCGGGCCAGGATTATGTCGATATCATGAGCGGTCAGGATTTCAAAAGCCTGAAGCAGGAAATAGAATGGGATGCGGGACTGGCGCTGCCTGCAAAGGACGGGGGAGCGGAAGCGCGGCTGTCGGGCCCCATAAAGAGCGGGCAGACGATAGGAAAGGTCGTCTATTCCCTGAATGGAAGCATCCTGGCCGAATCGCCCCTGATAGCGGGCAAGGACTCGAACAAAGGGGACTTTACGGATATCATATACACAGCGCTTGAACAGGGCTTTACCCATTTGTACATCGTTATTCCGGCGTTTATCCTGTTTGTGGCTGCTATCATCGTCCTCTTATGGAAACGCGGCGCGAGCCGGAGACGGATGGAAAATTAACCGGAGCAAGCGCGCATGCTATGAGGAAGGCCAATAGGGTTGGTCTAATAACTCCGGTTTTCAGCAGCCGTATTCGCTGCTGCGCCGTCAATCAGGCTTCAGCCTGTGCCGCCGATTAAATAACCGGATGCGGGAAAGGATCCCGTCATCCGGTTATTTACAGCAGACGATCACTCCTTGATTCTGTCGTTCAAAGTAACGTCGGAGCCTAAATAGTTTGACGTCAGTTTTATTTGCAGCCGGTCACCCTCGAAATGGAGCTCCGGACGCCGGATGGCAAAGCAGAGGATTTGAAACATGGATAATTAATCAAATCATTTGAAAAATATGTTGACAACGAAACAGAAAGGGACTACAATCTAATTAATAAAATGATTTGATTAATTGGGGAGAGGTAATCTTGAATAAGCGAAGCTACACGCCGTACATACTTATCGCACCGACCTTTATCCTGTTCGCAGTGTTTTTCCTGATGCCGCTGCTCTATTCCTTCATACTCACCCTTTTTGAATGGAACGGCTTTTCGGCAGACAGGACCTTTGTAGGCGCCGGCAATTATATAAGGCTGTTCGCCGACGAGGCTTTTGTCAATGCGCTGATAAACACCTTTGTCTATGTGATTCTTACCGTCCCTTTGATTTTATGTATCTCGCTCCTGCTGAGCTGTTTGATGAATGAAAACATAAAGGGCTTTCAGATACTCAAGGGCATCTATTTCCTGCCGCACATCGTATCGCTCGTAGCAGTCAGCATGGTCTGGTCGTGGATTTTCCTGCCGGACAAATACGGCCTGCTGAACGGGGTGCTCTCGGCCTTCGGGGCTGGAGCGAAAACCTGGCTGGCCGACCCGGATCTGGCCATGGCGTCGATTGTCGTGATAGGCGTGTGGAAAAGCATCGGCTACAATATGGTGATAGTCATCGCAGGCCTGCTGATCATACCGAAATCCCTTTACGAGGCCGCCGAAATGGACGGCGCAAACGGAGTACAGAGGTTCTTCAGAGTGACGTTGCCCCTGCTGAAGCCGACAATATTCTTTGTCCTGGTATCCAGCAGCATTTACTCCCTGTTCCAGATATTCGATATCGTCAAGGTGACCACCAACAGCGGTCCGATAGGCAAAACCGAGATGCTGGTAACCTACCTGTATAAAGCGGGATTTGTGGAATATGAAATGGGATATGCCTCAGCGATTGCCTTTGTACTGTTTATATTGACCGTTGTGATTACGGTGATTCAGAAGAAATTTGTCGAGGAGAAATAGCATGAAAAACGTTGAAAAGGTCTTCGTATATATACTGCTGTACGGGCTTGCAGGCATCATGATACTTCCGTTTTTATGGATGCTTTCCACCTCGGTCAAGCCTCCGGATGAGATTTTCTCCATCCCGATAAAATGGATACCCGGCGAGTTTAATTTCAATAATTACGTAAAAGCGGTGACCAGCTTTCCGTTTATCAGGTTTTTCTTCAACAGCGTCATTGTGACGGGCTTCATCATCCTCGGACAAATGGCAACGTCGGTAATGTCCGCCTATGCCTTTGCGCGTATGGAGTTCAAGGGGAAGAATCTGCTGTTTATCCTGCTTTTATCCGGACTGATGCTGCCGGCTCAGACCATCATGATACCGGTGATATTGACGCTTGAGAAGCTGAAGCTTTTAAATACGCTGGCGGGGCTTATTATCCCGTTTTCATGGAGCGCGCTGATAGTCTTTCTACTGAGGCAGTTTTTTATGAAGATACCTAAGGAGATAGAAGAAGCAGCCATGATCGACGGATGCGGCACCCTCAGGATGATTACGGGGATCATCCTTCCGATCTCCAGGCCTATTCTTTCGACGGCTTTTATATTGATTTTCATCTACGGCTGGAACCAGTTTTTCTGGCCGCTGCTTATCCTGAACTCGGAGGAGCTGTATACGCTGCAGCTGGGGCTGGCGTATTTCAAGGAGCTGAATTCGATCGATACCGACTGGGGCGCGCTGATGGCGGGGACCGCGCTGTCAATGGTGCCGGTGATCATCATGTTCCTCATATTCCAGAAAAAAGTGATAGAGAGCATAGCCTTTTCCGGTGCAAAGGAATGAAGCGGTACGGGATTTCACAG
>JAEZJL010000456.1 GCA_023415815.1 Bacillota bacterium
CGAATCGCGAGAGGCGAGCTGTTCAAGTACGAATTATACGGCTCGGATGTAAAAATATATAAAGGTGGCCGGCTGACTTACCGGGATAATTCAAGGTTCGAGCCGGGAAAGTCGGAACTCGTAAATGGTTGTTTCTTTGACGGCAATACGCATTACGGAACCATGGTTCTGGTCAACTGCGGCATAGCCAAACGGCAGCTTGACAGGATACGCGCGAACATACAGGGCGTAGACCTCGGTATATCAACGACTCATACGAAGGATCTTGTAATAAAGGCATTGGCACGGAATACTCAGGATATCCGCCGCTGCTTCGACGCCGTATGCGACATTTGCGGCATCGAAAGAAAGGAAAGCGGCGCTGTCCATTCAGCCGGCTTGTAAATCATGACATATTTATAAAACCGGCTCTACGCCGGCATAATCGCGACTTCGACTCTATCGGCCGCAAGCCTGCTGCCGTCCCATTTTAGGTATGTCTGGACGGCCCCGAGATTATCGGCATTATAAATGCCTATGATGCGCTGGTATGCCAGCAGCTGATACAGACCGTTGTAGTCTGTGACAAGCGGATAAATGGCGCCCAGGGCAAGAACGCCGCCTTCCATAGGCTTCAGGAGCCTGCCGCTTTCGCTGTATATTCCGGCGTCCATGTACATTTTCTTTTTGCTGCTGACGTCAATGATAAATTTTATATCGCCTCGCCTGCTTGAAACCTCCACTTTGAAGTCTTCTTTAAAAACGGCGCTGTACATGGAGCTTTCAGCAAAGCTGTCCGAATCAAAAAGCAGGATTGCATGATTGTTCCGGATGGCGTTGAGGTATGCCAGAATATAGCCGCCGCTGCCGCCGGTGTCGATACTGACCAGGATATCGAGCTGTCTTGCGGATGAAAAAGGGCCGAGAAAAAGCTGGGCGTTATATCCCGCGGCATTTTTCAGCGGAATCTGCATCAATGTATTCGTCCTTCCGTCCTGCACAACGATTCCTATATTATCGGCAAAGAGCTCCCCGGGGCCTGTTTTCCGCCCGATGAGATATACGCTGTCGATGGCGCCGTCGCCGTTTACATCACCCTGCCTGGCAGCCAGTATATAAGTATCCGGCGGCGCAGGCGTCCTATATGCGTAAACCATGCTTTCATCCCCGCCTTTAATAAAGTATGCCCGACGAAGGCGTATAGCAGGCCGGGAAGGGCTGCACGTCCTGGATTTGATCGAAGGGATAGTGCTTTGTTGCAAACTGGGACTGGTACAGATATTCTAGCAGATAGATCTCTCCGTTGGAGATGCTGCATAAAATGCCCGATACCCCCTGCCCGTTTGCAAGGGATACGCCCACAGGCCTGTTAATGAGGTACGGTATCCTTAATTGCCACGGCATAACGCTTCACAACCTTTTTTATTACATTATATTCGGAGCTTACATAAAACGTACATAAAACACAACCTGAATCCAAGAAATGGCAGTTTTTACCGGAAAAAAGCAGACGACAAAAGCGAAGGGATTTTATGCTTTAACAACTTGTGATATACTGTTATCAAGGTAAAACATTTAAAATTGTATGGAGGCTAAACATGAAAAACACTGCAGCTTTTTTAACAGAACTTGAAAAAATCGAATTTAAAGAGGTAGAGGTACCGAAGATCAAGGCGGATGAGGTTTTGGTCAAAATGGAGGCAATCGGCGTGTGCGGCTCCGATGTCCATTACTATTCGCATGGAAAAATAGGCGATTTTATTGTTAAATTTCCCTTTATTCTCGGCCATGAATGCGCGGGGACAATCGTTGAGACAGGCGCTGACGTTAAAAACCTCAAGGTTGGCGACAGAGTCGCCCTGGAGCCCGGAGTGCCGTGCGGAAGCTGTGAATTCTGCTTGACCGGAAAATATAATCTGTGCCCCGACGTCAGGTTCTTTGCGACACCTCCCTACGACGGCTGCCTGATGAATTATGTAGCCCACCCTGCGCAGTTTGCCTTCAAGCTGCCGGATAATGTTTCGTCGGTCGAGGGTGCGCTGGTGGAGCCCCTGGCAATCGGCATAAACGCCGCGCTGACCGGAGGCGTCAAATTGGGCGATACGGTCGTAATCTTCGGCTCGGGCTGCATTGGTCTGGTCTCGCTACTGGCGTCAAAGGCCTACGGCGCGACGCAGGTCATTATCGTAGACGTCATTGAAAAGCGTCTGGCCGTGGCAAAGGGTATGGGAGCCATCACTTTGAATGCAAAAGAGTGCGATGTGCTGGCGGAAATCAAAAAACTGACGGACGGCAAGGGCGCGCAGGTGGTTATCGACTGCGCCGGCACCAACACCACGATCTGCCAGACCGTGCACGTAGCTAAGGCGGGCGGCACCATCGTCTGGGTCGGCCTCGCCTGCGATTCCGTCAACGGCCTGAATATCGGCCCGATCAGCACGAAGGAGCTCACGATCAAGTCGATTTTCCGCTACAAGAACCTGTACCCGACAACCATTGCCGCAATTGCCGACGGTAAAATCAATATCAACGGGATCGTTTCCGACAAATATAAATTCGAGGACACCCCCAAAGCATTTGCGGAGACCCTCAAAAACGCGCAGAATATCGTAAAAAGCGTTATAGTATTTGAATAAGGGGAGTTACAAGTGAACCTCTTGTCATACAGGTAACCTTCGTTGGATATCTGTCCCTCTTGCCTTTTAGTTTGCTTGAATTGTCTCCGATGGGGAAAGCCCCGGAAACACAAGTGTTATCACCCACAGGTACAATTACTGAACCGAGGGGGTAGCCGTACGGGGCAACAGAAAATCAGACATCCACTCACAATTATGTGGGTAGATGTCTGATTTTTATGTTATTGTAACTGAAGGTATTGTCACCTTAGTGAACAATTACTTTAATCTCTTTGTGAGCGAACCCCCGACCAGCGATTTCCTCTGCGTTATAGGCGTGTGGTTGAGCTGAACCAAACGCTCACTCTGAGGCAACCCCTGCCGGATTAGCAGAGCGTTGATGCTCTCCATATTTGACAGCACAACCATTGCTCAAGCTCGGCATAATCGCGGATGCTGCCATCCTTGTCCGGATTTTTCGCACGCCACTCAGCCGCTTTCATTTTTAATGTTACTGAATTCAGTAACATTAAAATCCGGATTGTTGATTTTCTCCCAGACGCCCATGAACTCGACAGTATATCGGGTACTCGGCCAATGGGAAATCACAAGACCCGTAGCTTCGGCATTTTATATTTCGCCATATCCGTCAGGGATATGTAATCATCCTACCGATGCGTGAGAACAGAAATCTCCGTCCCGTGCACATTGAAACTTTTTCACCTGATTACATCTGTGAGTTCATCATTATATAGTGACTATGTTAAAGCACATCAACTCGCCTTTCCCTGCGTAAAACAAATATTGCTGCACTCATGCTGAGCAGGAATATAAGGATGACGGCCGCAGGCTCCAGCCATAACCTCCCCATACATAAAAAATTCGTCAATACTGTGATGCTGACAAATACCATAACAGCCAACACGGGTAACAGCTTCATAATGAGCGCGATAGTGTTCTGGCTGAATCGCGAAAGGAGGAAGCTGATGAAAGCGGCTCCGGCTGACAGAAGATACATCAGCAGCACCATCAGGATTATATATTGACCGAAGGTAATAGGAACCTGCATCGTTTCACTGCTGAAAAACGACGTCAGCCCTTGATTCCAATATATCTGTATGCCAAGGCCGCTGTATATGAAGCCGAATACACTCAGCAGCATTGTAGTCATAAGGAGCGACGAGGCAATGACTGCCGCCAGCTGACTTGTGAGTATCCGTCGCCCCTTCCTGGCTGTGTATTGAAGAAGGTTTGTTTTTCTTGAGCGGTCGGTGACAACAAGCGGAGATACTAATATCAAGGTGCATAATATGGACAGGACGGTAAGCATAGTCAGGTATATCTTGGTGTTTTCCAGAGCCTGATAGTCCATGATATTATTGTATTCACCCGTATCCCTGATTTCGGACAAACGCTTATATACCGCGCTGTTTTGAGGATAATGCTCCATTCGGACGCCAATCCATTCAGTTCTCCGCTCATAGTTTTCAATGATAGTGCCCAGCGACTGCAGCTTAAATCCGATAAATCCGTACTCCTCGCCAAAAAGCATGAAGGCTCTTTTTTCTTCTTCTTCTGTACTGTCGCCCTGGCGGATTCTTTCATAATCGGCATAGCTGGTAATCCCCGCTTCCGCAAAAACAGGATTATCCTTAATAATTTGTTCTAACTCCGCATTGAGCCCTTCCTTAATTTTTAATAAGTCAGCAAACTCATCTTCCTCCAGCGTTGCGCCGTATTTCTGTACCATATAGGTGCTGAATTCGGCGTCTTCTGTGAACTGGTGGCCGTTGGGATAATTAGCTATATAAAAGCTCATTAAAATAATATAAAACAGCATGCAAATAATCGCGATAGCCGCAAGCAGTCTGACATTCCATATTTTCTTCATCTCAAGCAACATGATTCTCATGCGATATCTCTCTTTCTAAACCAAGCTAATGATAACGGGCAGAGTAATGCCGCCAATATAAGCGAAGCCGACAGCCCGACCGTTTCAAAGTTTCTCCACAAGATCTCAAAGCCTCCATCCGTAAACCAATAAAGCTGTTTCCACCACAAACAGACCGGTGAGAGTACAAAAACAAATTTCGCATAGGAAATGTTCGACAATATCATAGGGATAGCCATGCATGACGCGCATAGGATTATGAAAACCAAAAAGCCAAGGTATCCATTGCGGATCAGTATTCCGATCACGAAGCCAAACAAAGAGCAGCAAAGGACAATTCCCGCCGACAGCCCCAGTGACGCTAATAAATAGGTGGACACGGTAAAGCTATGCCAGGTTACATACGGCCTGGCGCCAGCGACTATGTCATTAATGTAGTTGAAGCCGCTGGAAACGCTGCTTCCCCAAATACCCGTATAATCATTCATAATGAAATATCCTGACAGCGTGAGAAGGGACAGAAGGACATATACGCCGCAACCGGCGATGAGAGCCGCCGCCAGCTTGGAGCGAAGAATACGTCGCCCGGTTTTGGCCGCATATACGATTTGCTCCGTATTGTTAAAATACTCATGCCCAACCGACAGTAATACCACCAAAACAGAAGTCAATACTCCTTCAACCAGCAGCCATCTCATCAGGGTGCCGTATAAATTACAATGCTGCAAGTAGGTGCTGCCGGCAAAATAAAGCGTTTTGCTTTCGTCATTCTCCGCCTTTTCATTCACCGCCTGCTGCAACGAGGCGTATTTATTACGCATATCCTCAGCGGCTCTGCCCGTTAGCCCCAAATAGGATATGTACCTTTCCGCGATATACCCGGTCTGATAGCCTTCAAAAACATCTATCATATCCGATGTTTCAGTCTGCAGACGGTTTTTGTAATCAGCCTGTGACGCATCGGCTTGGATTTGTCCGAGCCGCGCGTTATATTCCTCGCCTAAAATAAAACCGGTTTGCCGTGAGGTCGCACCGACATAATCCGCATAGCTGTCACCGGAAATGCTGAATACTATAAGGGCATTTAATACCAGACAGGCGGCAATAAGCGCCCACACAGCCGGTAAGGATATGATTTTTTTCAGTTCCAGCCACACGCGACACATCACGCCACCTCATCCCGGAAAATATAAAGAAACACATCCTCCAGGTTCGGAGCTACAAGCTGTGAAGCACCGAAAAACCCTTCGTCACAGGCAAAGCGGGTAAGCGTCCTGCCGCCCTCCTGGCGCTGGGTCAACACAAGATGGGGTTCTTTTATGGAATCAATATCCCATGTCTCATAGACCTTGCCGTTTAAGGTATTGCAGATATCCGCGGGAGAATCGTTGCACAGCAGCTTGTGGTCTTTGAACATGATCACATGGTTGGCGATTGTCTCGATGTCAGATACGATATGAGTTGAAAGGATGACTATTCTGTCCTTTGACAACGTCGATATCAGATTTCGGAATCTTACACGCTCCTTTGGGTCAAGACCGGCTGTCGGCTCATCCAATATGAGTACCCCCGGGTCGTTGAGCATGGCCTGGGCGATTCCGACACGCTGGATCATGCCGCCTGAAAACTTGCGCATTTTCTTATTCATTACATTACCGAGCGATACGAGTTCTAAAAGCTCTTTTGCCCGGCTGACCGACTCCTTACGTTCCATACCCTTCAACGCTGCCAGATATTGCAGAAATTCCAGCGGAGAGTGGTTTTTATAATATCCGAAGTCCTGTGGGAGATATCCGATTACCTCCCGGTATTTTTCATCCAGCCTTGTTATCTCCATCCCGTCATATAAAATCTCACCGCTGGTCGGGAACAGCAGGGTCGTAAGCATCTTGATCAGTGTGGTTTTGCCAGCGCCGTTAGGAGCAAGCAGGCCATATAAGCCCTTATCAAACTCAAGCGTTATATCCTCAAGCGCAGCAAAGCTCCCATATTTCTTTGTAACATGATTAACCGCCAACATAATAAGCAACCTCTCTTTTTTTGTATTTCACCAGGATATTTACCTCATTCATCAGAAGCAGTAAGCCGATAACAGCGGTCGACGCGGTTATCCCAATAGGTACGCCTGCCAAGAGCGACTCCCAACGGTCAAGCCCGATAACGCCTATAGGCAATACTAAAAAGGCAACCCATATCCCCATGGCGCATACGCCAACCCATTTATTTGCGGAAAGCCGCAGGATAAAGACCGAGGCGAAGGAGAAAAGGAATAACGCGGACAGCGATATGGACAGCGCTTTGATGAAGCTGTGCAAGCTGTCCGGCCAGCCAATTAACAGGCTTATGACAACGCACACCAGCATTCCGGCGAAGGATAGACATACTATCCGAAATGCCATGAGCTGCTGTATGGTGTACTTGCAGGTCATTTTCAGCTCGTAAAGTTCGGAAAGCCGTTCGATGGTTTCGGTAAACAGGAAAATGAAAATGAACAGCATCGGCGATACGGCAAATAAGGTTGAATACGCATACTGTGCCTGTCCGAGCAGAACCACGAGAAGGCAGAGGCCTATTGACAGCAATGCCATAATAACCGCCTGTGCCGTATCCCAAAGGGCATACCGAAACCCAAATGCGCGATTGATATCTAAAAGCTGCTCCCAAAAGCTTTTCGGCTGTTCAAGTCCTTGAAGCAGAATTTTCTCTATCGCGGCACTCTTTTCAATTTGTGTAGGCTCAATAATATTCATCCTTAAACTCCTCCCTTAACAGATTTAACAGGCGATAATACTTGGACTTGACGGTGGACTCCGGCAGGGACAGGCTGACGGAAATCTGCGAGAAGGTATATTCTCCAAAAAACTTCAGCCTAAAGATCTGCTGCTCCTCAAGCAGAAGTGTGTTCACATAGGTTTGAAGCCTTGTCATTAAAGCCTTCATCTCTATATGCCTTATAAAATCCGCCTCGTCGGGAAAATCCACTTCATCGAGATCAAGCAGGCGCTTCTTTTCAGAGGTGCGGCTCCGCAGGTAGTCGATAGTCTTATTTGTCGCGATTTTATATAGCCAGGTGCGGAAGCCCGCCTGCTTAAAATCATAGCTTTTAATCGATTGAAGCACCGATATGAAAATCCCTTGCGTCAAATCCATAGAGGTGTACTTGTCCGAGGTTTGCCTGTACACATACCTATAAATTTCGTCATAGTATTTCCGTATCAGCAAGTCGGCGGAATCGCGGTCGCCATTTCTTTGTATTTTGCGAATCAGCCTCGTTTCCTCATCCAACCGCGCACCTCCTTTCAAGCCTGTCTGTTTTATATATTCGTTTCAGGTGGACAAATAGTTTCAAAACGCGGAAAAGTATTTTAATAATTAGTCAGTCGTTTTGAAACTAGCACTCCGTGCCAAACAGTGGCCACACAGTGCGACACAAGCTCCGGCGATTATTCGTTTATTCATATAGATTATCACCCTTCAGCAACACAAGATACCACAAGGCTTTTGAGATAGCTACTGAAAGATAATTTATTTGTAGGGATAGACAAAGTTAGTTTATTATTTATTATAAGATTGAGGAACGCATCTGAAATACACTCACAGCGCCGAGCAGGATATCCGTATTGTATACAGGGACGTTGGGGTCATGGACAGCGTGGAGCCGGTGGAGAGTGGCGAACAGGAATTTGAAGAACTGCCAGAGCAGGCGGAGAGCGGGCAAATGACCGCATAAACAGCGTTAGGACGGGTAGTCCGCACTACCCGCCCACCCATAAAGGGTATATGGGTCATAAAATTACCCTATGAACGCTAACAGAAGGTTCCCGGGGGTTTTTTTAAATACGGCCGGGCGGTATTGTATAATATTTTCAGGCTATAAAGCAATATTTTTACTTAATATTTATTGTAAATCTTATAAAGGAAAACGGCTGCTTCCGCCCTTGTGGTACTGCCTAGGGGATTGATCCCTCCGCCGCTGCCAACGATCAGACCCTCTTTTACGATAGAGGCGATGCTTCCTGTCGCATAGGAAGCTATAAGAGACCTATCCGTGAATTTTTCAAGCTCCGAAGCCGGACCTTGGAGCTTAAGCTTCTTTATCAGCTTCAACGCCTTATCGGTCAATACCATCATGTCCTGCCTCGTTATGACGGAATCCGGACTGAACCGGTTGTTCCCCGTGCCGCTGGTGATGCCCAGCTTTTTGGCCATGCCTATCTCTTTGTAGTAATATGCGTCCTTATCGATATCGTCGAAGTTCATTTCAACCTCGGCATCCGCCCCCAGCGCCCTGATAAGCGAATACATGAAATCAGCCCTCGTGATTTTTGCCTGGGGGGTGAATTCTTTTTCAGATGCTCCTCTCATGATCCCCTTGGACGCAAGCACTTCGATCTGGTTCTTGGCCCAGGCCGCGCTTCCGAGGTCGTCGAAGGTCACGGCCGCATAGACTACCGCATACCGGCTGAAGTGTGTGGTCGTAAAGACCACCGCGCCCGCCGCCGCGTCGTAGCGGCCGCTGGGTACCGATACGGCGTTGCCCGCACCGTCGAGATACCATATGACGATATGCTCGGGATTTTTGAGCTCTTCCGCTGTTGGGACATAAGGTACGGCTACTGTCACGGGGGCATCCGGGTTGTTCCACTCAACCGCTTTGTTTCCCTGTGTAAGCATCAATTCAATTACCGGCCTGCTGCCGATGTCATCCTGTACGGTCTGGGGGAGCTTCGAAACGTCCGTTTTGCCGATGCTGATACCGATATTGCCTGCTGCTGCAAACCCCGCGCCTTGGAGCATATTACCAGGCAGTGTAATGCCCGCCGCCGCGCTTTTCAGTTCTATTTGCCTGTCTGCGCCTGTCGAGGCGAGGACTGACGAAGGCAGCTGCAATACATACGAATTTACCCCTGCCGCCTCAGGTATTTCGATTTTTATCGTCTTAACTCCGCCGCTGCCTGCTTTGGCCGCGTCAAAGGCTTTATTCAGCTCGTCCCCGCTAACGCTTGCCGCCGCCGTGCCGCTGGCCCTGTCGATGCTGACGGTGGGGCTCAGCTTATCTGCTGCCGCAGGAGGCGGATTTGGAGCTGCCGGAGGCAGGCCACCGCCGCCGCCACCTCCGCCACCAGTGGGAGGACCCGACGGCTCCTGCGTCGTATCCGATATATTAATCGTCAGTGTCGCAGGCGTTCCCCGGTCGAACTCCACTGTCAGCGCAAGGCTGCCTGTGGCCTGTGTTGCAAGGAAGTCCTTCCTAATGGTCAGCGTGCTACCGCTTATGCCGTAGGCGTTTGCACCGATGGAAGCCCCGGCCTTTTTGACATCCGTCACCGAGGAAGCGTCGTTCCAGGTGATGGCGGTACTCACGTCCGCCCGGTTGGCGGTATTCTTATCGAAACTTGCGGATGCCGGATTGATGGAGGCGCTGTTTACAGGCGCGGGCGTCGTATCAGATATGTTAATGGTCAACGTAACAGGTGTCCCTCGGTCGAACTCCACTGTCAGCGCAAGGCTGCCTGTGGCCTGTGTTGCAAGGAAGTCCTTCCTAATGGTCAGCGTGCCACCGCTTATGCCGTAGGCGTTTGCACCGATGGACGTCCCGGCCTTTTTGACGTCCGTCACCGAGGAAGCGTCGTTCCAGGTGATGGCGGTACTCACGTCCGCCCGGTTGGCGGTGTTCTTATCGAAGCTTGCGGATGCCGGATTGATAGAGGCGCTGTTTACAGGCGCGGGCGTCGTATCCGATATGTCTATGGTCAGTGTCACAGGCGTCCCCCGGTCGAACTCCACTGTCAGCACGAGAGTGCCTGTGGGCTGAGTTGCGAGGTATTCCTTCTTTATGGAAAGGGCGCTTCCGTTTATGCTGTAAGAATTTGCACCGATGGATGTCCCGCCCTTCTTGATATCCACCACCGAGGAAGCGTCGTTCCAGGTGATAGTAGTACTTACATCTACCCGAGTGGCTATGTTCTTGTCGAAGCCCGGGACTATCGGATTTATAATCGGAGGGACTACCGGCGGCGTGTCGCCGCCACCGCTGCCTGGGTTCGCCGGCGTCGCATCCGATATGTCTATGGTCAGTGTTACAGGTGTCCCCCGGTCGAACTCCACTGTCAGTACAATAGTGCCTGTGGGCTGTGTTACGAGGTATTCCTTCTTTATGGTCAAAGCGCTGTTTGTTGTATTAAAAGCAAGAGCGCTTCCGGTGACGCTATAGGCATCTGCCCCGATGGATACTCCGTCTTTTTTGACATCCGCCACCGAGGACGCATCGTTCCATGTGATGGTTGTATTGACGTCCGCCCGTCTGACAGGGTTTTTGTTGAAACTGGCTATTGTTGGGTCGATTGTGGCAAGTGCGAAAAATATAATATTATCATCCCCTGCATATGCCTGTGCATAAGAACCCGCATAACCATAAATGGTGAGAGAGGAAGAACAATTATCAAATGCATTACTTATGGAAGTAACGCTTTTAGGTATTTTTACGCTTTTTAGATTTTGACAGTCAGAAAATGCCCGAAAACCAATATACGTGACATTATCAGGTATAGTTATGTTTTCCATACTGACACAGCCAATAAATGCGAAGCTATCAATTTCAGTAACACTATCCGATATTGTTACGTTTGAAAGATTTCTGCAATAAGCAAAGGCGCTGTTACCTATGCTTGTAACACCATTTGGTATTATTATACTCGCTAAACTGCTGCAATTAAAAAATGTTAAGGGATTTATGCTTGTAATACTGTTTGGCAGTGTTACACTAGTTAGGCTCATGCATAGAGCAAATGCACGTTCGTCAATGCTTGTGACGCTATCTGGTATTGTTACGTTCGTTAGTCTGGGGCAATTCCAAAAAGCATCAAGACCAATGCTTGTAATACTATCCGGTATTGTTATATCTGCTAAATTACTGCAATAACTAAATGTACCTTCGCAAATACTTGTGACGCCTTCCGCTATTGGTATAGCTACAAGACCACTGCCGTAAAAGGCATAAGTACCGATACTTGTAACACTGTCCGGTATTGCTATACCTGCAAGACTGGTACAGCCGGAAAATGCGCCATTGCCAATACTTGTGACACCAGCCGGTATTGTTATGTCTGTAAGACTAGTACAACTAGCAAATACTCCCTCGTTAATTATTGTAATACCATCTGGAATTTCTATGCCTGTCAGTTGGCGACATCCATTAAATGCATTATTGCCAATACTCGTAACGCTGTCCGGTATTACGATGCCGGTCAGACTGCTACAATCGAAAAAAGTACTATCGCCAATGCTTGTGATACCGTCCGGTATTGCAAAGCCTGCCAATTTTGAACATCCATTGAATGCACCGTCACCGATGATTGTAATATCATCCGGTATTGTTATTTCTGTCAGTTCGTAGCATCTGTAAAATGCTTCCTCACCTATAGTTTTCACGCTATCCGGTAATGTGATAGCCGTTAGAATAAAGCTGTAGTCGAATGCATGATCTCCGATGCTTACGACAGTTGCGCCTCCAAGAGTGCCGGGAATGTCAAGCTTTTCGACAAAGCCGTTCGGTTCATAATCTGTTATTGTAGCTTCGTTGTCTGCTACTGTGTATTCAAGACCCGTAGTCGGATCAGTAACTGCAAAAGCTGCAGAGCCTCCTAAAAACATAAATCCGATCACGATTACCGCCGCTGCGAGCAGAAGGATTCCTCTTTTCTTTTTCATACCTTCAAACCTTCCTTATTAAAATAATAGCTTCGAAATTGCCGTTAAGCCCATTTTATTTACCAGTACTTAACATCATAGGATAAAATAAATATTGCTGTTATAAATCTCATGAGGCACCTGAATTTGATAATATATCAAATTATATTAAAATACAGTCGCAGCGTCAACCGACTGCGGAAAGATATTCATTGCGACCTGATATATCCTGTGCCACCTCATTTTTGCTTGACCTAAAAAATAGTTCTGCAGCTTTTGACAGCCGCATATAAATTAATGAAAGGGCTTTCGATTTTACCGTCAGCAAAAAAATTCTGGAGCAAGCAGGATTTTATAAACCGGCGTAGAATCTATTAATTATACGAATGAAAAGGTTTTCGATTTGCAATTTTACTATAATTTCTGGCAAATTGAAAAAATATATAGCTTTTTGAACAGGAATGATGTAATATAAATATGCGGTTGTCTTGCAGCAACATATGAAAAGGTTTTCGATAACCGGTACTTTGCCCTTACATAAGTTATAAATCTACTACTATAAAAGGCGGGCCGATGATATGGACGGCAAGGCTGATACCAAAATAAAAAAATTCAAAAGCATCACCATTGAGGACATCGCGAAGGCCGCCGGCGTTTCAATAACGACCGTATCCCGCGTTTTAAACGACAGCGACATGGTGAGCAGGGCCACGAAAAAGAAGGTGCAGAAGATCATCGAGGATATGAACTTCTCTCCCAATGCGATGGCCAGGGGCCTTGTCAAGAAGTCCAACAAAACTCTGGGAGTAATGATACCCGACATCTCCAACCCGTTTTACGCGGAGCTTATCCGCGGTATAGAGAACGCGGCGAGCAAGTCCAGCTTCTCAATGTACCTCTGTATTACAAACCAGCAGAAGGACAAAGAGGAATACTATCTCAACGAGATGATAAAAAGGCGCATCAACGGCCTGATAATCCTGTGCAGCCATATTAACAAGGGAAGGAATTTTTCCAGGATCAGCGAAGAGGTGGAGATTGTGTCGGTATCGACCGACCTCAATGATTTTGATATGGTTTCCACCACCGACGAAAGGGGAATATTCGACGCGGTTGAGTACCTTATAAGCATAGGGCACCGGAAAATAGGCTTTATTGGCTACAGGTTCGATTCTCCGCCGATCAATTACCGCTATTCGGCCTATATCAACGTTTTGAAAAAGAACAACATTCCCATCGTGCCGGAATATATCGTCGAGGATAAAAATTATACCGGCAGGGACGAGCTGGGCTATGCCGGCTACATGTCCACCAAAAAGCTTCTGGAACTTAAAGAAAGGCCGACAGCCATACAGTGTATAAATGACTTCCTTGCAGTCGGGGCGTATATTGCGATTGCGGAAAGCAATCTGAAGATACCGGAGGATATATCGATCGTAGGCTTCGATAACATCAGCTTCGCAAGACTCATCAGCCCCCAGCTTACAACCGTGTCGCAGCCCATCTACTCCATGGGCGAAATTGCCGCCGACCTTTTGATAAAGAACATAAAGGAAGGGAGCAAGCCGGTAAAGCAATCCATCGTATTGCCTACCAGTCTTATTGTGAGAGGCTCTACCGCCCCGCCCAGATAATATTTTTTTCTCAACATCGAAAACGCTTTCATTTATAAATCCACAATTTAGCCGGGAAACGCGATAAAAAGACAAAATAAACCGTAAAAAAGGACGCAATCCAATAAAATAATATAAATGCTCTGATTTCCTTCGTTAAAAAGTATTTGCGGCAAAAAAAATTTATAGAAACTGGTAACGTTACCAATTACATATTTAACTGTCAAACAGCGCATTTATAAGGTAGTCATATAATGCAAAAAGGATTTGGGCGGATAAGCTGTATTGCATTAAAGCTGTATTGCGAAAATCATTGGCCTTATTCAGATCATTTTTGCAGCTTATATAAATAAACTACATATCATTACGGAGGTGTACTATGATTCAGCTTACACTGAACGGGACCTGGAAAATGAGGAATTGCAATACTTCCGAGTGGATCGAAGGCAGCGTCCCCGGTTCGGTTTTCTGCGATTTAATCAACGCGGGGAAGATAGAGGATCCGTATTACCGGGACAACGCGTCAGCCGCGTTTGCCCTGACGGAATTTGATTATGAATACGGCCGGAGCTTCGTCGTAGGAGAGGAGCTGCTGTCCTGCGAGAAGATCCTGCTGTGCTGCGA
>JAEZJL010000491.1 GCA_023415815.1 Bacillota bacterium
GTTTTCCTGCCTATCCTGATCGTGCTGTTCGCATCGATGAAAACCTCTACGCAGATAGGGACGGATTTTCCGCTCAAGCCTCCCACGGCGCTGAATCTGGAAAATTACCTGACGGTAATCACAAAAGGCAAGATGGCTGTGGGTCTTAGGAACTCCATGCTGCTTGTCGCCGCCAGCGTCGTTTTCAATTCGCTTCTCGGGTCGATGACGGCATATACCCTGAGGAGGTTCAATTTCAGATTCAAGGGCGTGATCATGGCGCTGTTTACCCTCGGGATGGTCATACCGGCAAATATCGCCGAAGTGGCAAGGTTTCCGGTAATCAAATCCCTGGGTCTTTATAATACTATTTGGGCTGCGATTATAATCTACGCGGCCACCGATTTGATGCAGATATTCATTTACACGCAGTTTGTGGACAAGATCCCATTATCGCTGGACGAAAGCGCCATGCTTGACGGAGCTTCCATGTATGCGGTGTTCTGGAAGATTATTTTCCCGCTGCTGATACCGGCCACGGCCACTCTGGGCATAATAAAGGCCGTGGATGTCATCAACGACATGTATATCCCCTATCTCTACATGCCCTCAAGCAGGCTGCGGACCCTCACCACGACGCTGATGGACTTCAACAGCGCCAGGGCGGGGAAATGGGAGGACCTCAGCGCGGCAATCATTCTCGTAATGATTCCGACCCTGGTTATCTACCTTATATTCAGAAAATTTATTTTTGCCGGTATTGTAGCCGGAGCCGTAAAGGAATAAGATGGCCGTAAGGATATATTTATTGTAAAAGCGGAGGAAAAAACAACGATGAGCATCAGCAAAACCATTCGGGTAATTCAGACCGCCAGGGATACGGGGGACAGACTCGCCGGAAAGGAAGACATAGCTTTTATAGCGGATAAGGACGGCTGGGAAAAGAGCCTTATCAATATCCATCCTGAAGTGGAATATCAGGAATTCAACGGCTTTGGGGCGACAATCACCGAAGCGGCCGTTTCGACCTACTACAAAATGAGCGGGCAAAAACGGAAGGAAATAATGAACGCTTACTTCAATGTGGATACCGGGCTGGGATATTCCGTCTGCCGCACCCATATCGGCAGCTGCGACGCCTCTCTCGACAATTATTCATATCTCGAGAAGGAAGGCGATACCGCATTCGAATCGTTTACCATCGAAAGGGATTTGAAAGCCCTGGTTCCGTTTATAAAAGAGGCCTCCGCGCTGAGGGGCGAAGGCTTCAAGCTTCTTTCGTCTCCGTGGAGCCCGCCCGCCTGGATGAAAACGAACGGCGAGATGAATCACGGGGGTAAATTGAAGGAAGAGTACAGGGAGCTCTGGGCCAGGTATTATGCAAGATATATAAAGGAATATGCAAAGCAGGGGGTCAAGGTCTGGGCGCTCACGATCCAGAACGAGCCGAAAGCCACGCAGATATGGGATTCGTGCTTATACACCGCCGAAGAGGAAAGGGATTTTGTTAAAAATTACCTGGGGCCGGTGCTTGCCGAGGAGGGCCTCTCCGATGTCAAGCTTGTCATATGGGATCACAACAAGGAGAGGGTTTACGAGAGGGCAAGGGTCATTTTCGACGACCCCGAGGCCTCGAAATATGTATGGGGCGCGGGCTTCCACTGGTATTCCGGGGACCACTTCGAGGCGCTTTCGCTCCTGCACGACTTATATCCCGGAAAGGCCCTCATTTTCACCGAAGGCTGCGAAGAGGGAGGGCCCAGGGTGGGGGCGTGGTATACGGGAGAGAAGTACGGACACGACATCATCGGCGACCTCAACAACTGGACCATGAGCTGGACGGAATGGAACATCCTTCTTGACCAGACCGGCGGTCCGAACCACGTCGCAAACTACTGCGATGCGCCTGTTATTGCCGATACCGCACAGGACAAGGTAATTTACGAGAGCTCGTACTATTATATAGGCCATTTCAGCAAATACATCCGTCCGGGAGCAAAGCGGATAGGCTTCAGTAAATTCACCAACAAACTCGAGGTCACCGCATTCAAAAATACCGACGGAAAAATAGCCGTAGTAGTGATGAACCGCAACGACGACGCAATCGAATTTTATCTGAGAGGCGAGCATGGAATCGCAAAGATCACAAGCCTTCCTCACTCCATACTGACCCTGATCTATTGATTTGGACACAGGGAACTGTCCCCTGCCCGGCTTGAACCCGGACAGGGGACGTTTTTTTGCCCGGGTGTTCATAATTATTTCACAAATTTTTGTAAAACATCTTCATAATATCTTCATATATGATTGCTATGATATCCTCATAACAAAAGCATGGCTATAGGAGTGGTATCATGGAGCAAAAATTGATCCGCAAAATTCTCCGGATTGATGGAATGACCTGCACAAGCTGTGAAATGAGAATTGAAAACAGGCTTAAAAAGCTTGAGGGAATCATAGAGGTCAATGCCATCTACAGCAGTTCAAACGTCTACGTTACCTATGACGCCAATATAATAAAGCTTGATTCTATTATCGAAGAAATCGAAAAGCTCGATTACACGGTGACGAACAAGCCCGAAGCTCCGGCGGCAGCGGCTGAAGACGGCAGAAAAAAAGCATCCGGAGACAGGATGACCATAAATCAGCTGCTGGGCATAGGTATTATCCTGCTTGCGGCTTATGTCATCATAAAGAATACGGTGGGCTTCAACTTTATTCCGCAGATCGACCAGAATATGGGCTACGGGATACTGTTCACGGTAGGCCTGATTACCTCGCTCCACTGTGTCGCCATGTGCGGCGGCATTAACCTCTCGCAGTGCGTCTCATACAAGCAAACGGAAACTGAAGTGAATAAAATCTCCAAGCTCAAGCCCAGTTTGATGTACAATGCCGGAAGGGTCGTATCATATACGGTTATCGGCGGTATTGTAGGCGGTCTTGGCTCGGTGATCAGCTTTTCAGGCACGGCAAAGGGAATCGTAGCCATTTTGTCCGGTGTTTTTATGGTCATCATGGGCTTGAATATGCTGAACATCTTTCCGTGGCTTCGCAAGCTCAACCCGAGAATGCCAAAGGTGTTCGGCAACCGGATCCACAATAATAACGGCAGGCACGGACCGTTCTATGTAGGGCTACTCAACGGCCTGATGCCCTGCGGCCCGCTGCAGGCCATGCAGATATACGCTTTAGGCACGGGCAGCATCTTTGCCGGCGCGCTGTCTATGTTCATGTTCAGCCTGGGCACGGTACCCCTGATGTTTGGCTTTGGGGCTGTCAGCTCATTTTTAAGCGGCAAGTTTACCCACAGGATGATGAAGGTGAGCGCCGTACTCGTCATGGTGCTGGGCATTATCATGCTCAACCGGGGCTTAAGCCTGTCGGGGATCAATGTGGTTTACGCGTCGTCCGGAGGGGCGGGAAATATAGCGAAGCTCGAGGACAACGTGCAGACGGTTACCACCGATCTGGATTCGGGGAAATACACCCCCATCACCGTCCAGAAGGGAATCCCGGTCAGGTGGAACATGAAGGCCGACGCCAAAAATTTAAACGGCTGCAACGAAACGATTATAATTCCAAAATATAATATTCAGGTACAGCTTAAGCCTGGAGATAATATCATTGAATTTACGC